>NVWO01000004.1 GCA_002746255.1 Rhodospirillaceae bacterium
CCCTGCAGGCACTTTCGCAATAGCTGGCGGCGAGCGCGAGTTGCCGAAGATTTGTGCCGCTTTTGTGCACAACCGCGATGATGTCGGCCTTGTGCCAGTCCTGCTGGGGCTTTTTAATCGGTTTCATTTTCATGCGGCCTCTGGCCGTTTTTTAGGGCTGTAATTTTTCACTAAGGTTATAGGACCAAGATATTACCAAATAGTGCGAGGAATTCAACTCAAAAAAGGCGAAGGCACAAAACTGTGTTAAGTGATTGATGTTAAAAGATTTTAATAGCCGCCTGCGGGCTTCAATACCAGGAAGCGTCAATGCATTCGCAAAAAAATGCGGGATGGGCGAGAGCCTGATTCGGAAATATCTTGACGGCCCTACGCTGCCTGGGGTCGAAAATGCGGCCAAAATGGCCGCAGAGGCAGAGATTTCCCTAGAGTGGTTGATCACCGGCGTTGGGGAAAAACAACCATCGGGCGGCGCTGTTGCGACCAGCGGCCCAATTGACGAGGCCCTTTTGCAGGACGTTATCACCGCAATTGAAGAACTGCTTTTTGAACGCGGGSTYGAGCTGACGCCGGCGAAAAAGGCGCGCGCCATAGCCCTCGCTTTCGAACTGTTTCAGGAAGAMGGCGCGGTCGACCGGGAAACGGTYATCCAGCTCATTCRKCTGGCCGCATAGGTGCCGAGGATGAGCMGAAAGAACTTTATCAAAAGCGAATTATCGGGCGTTTTTGCGTCTGCGACGCCGGCGCATTTTTCTCAGACCACCTGGAAAGACCAGTACCGTCTACATCGTGCGCGCGCCGTCAAGACTATCGAAAAAATCGCACATAAAGCGGGCTTGATCGATACGGGAGATTTCACTGCTTATCTTCTTAATACCTACGGGACCGACCATCTGAATCATCTCAGCGACGGTGACCTAAAACGCACGACGAATTATCTGAATCGCTGCGCAGCCATCCTCCACGCGGCATCGTAATCAGCCAACGCCTCGCGCCACTTCTTGGGAATATGTACCTATATACAGATAGGCCTAATGGGCCTAATATCAAATCACTGGCCGATTGTGGCCGCCTGTAAAGGAGATCGAAAATGAACGACTTCGTTTTTTCAAAAAACACCGTCAAGGCACGCGCCGCCGAAATCGTGACCGCGCTCGAAAAAGAATTCCCGGAATTCCACATCGAAAAAGACGTGAGCAAAAGCGGTTTCGGCGAGAGCCTGTACGTCGTAATCAGCTATAGCGTTGAACATGCGCGGCGATGCATACCTCATGTTGAAATCAGAATTTCAGATCACGAGGTGGGCGACCGCCGTCATCAGCACTACAATTTGATGATTAACCCGAATGATGTCAGCTATTTGGCCACGTTTTTTAAAAAGCTCGCGACGATAAAAAAACGCGTAGATGCGTCTGTTGTTCTACCTGCCTACGAATCAGCCGACATAGCTGCCTGCCTTTTCGACATCAAAGATCGTAAAAACGGCGCGGCGAACCCGTGGCGCGCAAGCGCCTACATCTGGAATGGCGTCCGTAAAATTTTAATCCATTTCACGGCTGCGAATGAATCGGGGCTCGTTGACGCGGGCAGAGCCGCATTTTTAAAGCAGCCGCAGCACCCCACCCCAGGCGCTTCAGCATGACTGCTTTTAAAGCCGCAACCCGCGCGGAGATTGACGCCGCGCTCGCCGATCCGGACCCGGCGAACCCTATTGCCGTTGAGGTCGCCCGGCTGATCGAAACCTATACCGCCAATTTCGAGGCGCACTGCAACCGGCTGGGCCACGTACCAACCGAAATCCTGCTCGCCAAACCCCCATCGGAAATTGAACTCGTGGCGATGAAACTCACCAATCAGGCTATTTCAGATAGTCTGGGCTGGCCGCTTAAAGTTATTTGGACATGACGCCTGCTGAATTCAAATCCATTCGCCACGCGCTCGGGCTGTCAGCCAACAGGATGGCTCGGGTGCTCGGCGTTTCCGGCGGGCGAACCATCCGGAAATGGGAGGCCGGAGAAAACGATATTCCCGGCCCAGCAAAACTCGCTCTCGCCTATTTCGCGAGAGATATTCTTGGCCCGATGGCGGATGCTTTTCCCGCCATCAAACGGACTATCAAACGCCCTTAATGCAGCGCTTTTCAGTTCCGAGTTCGGCCCCAGTTCGCGTGGCCGTTTTTTTTACATAATTTCTTATATAACAGTATGTTAGAGCTAACTCGGAACTGAAAATTGAAACTCGGAAGCCAGTTCCGAGTTCGGGGCTTTATCTCGGAACAAAATTCGCGCCAGCAGCCGTTCCAGGCGTTGCCTTAATCAGCCTGTAAACGGCGCATTGAACGGGTTTTAAGGGGTATTGAAGCGTGGTGGTGGCAGCGACCGTACATTCCAGTTTCAAGTGTCACAACACCTCAAATCGCGCTTATTCCAGATTCTAATCGCCGGCGAAATTTTTCGACGACCCTCTCCAAAAAGTCCCATTACCTGCGGGCGTCCCGGTATATCCCCCCTCATCCCCCCTCATCCCGCCTCACTCCAGATTCAAGTGTCCCGTTACAATAGCTACCGAATAGCAACCACCGAAAGCGATTTCGAGGGTGTTTGAGGCCCTTTCTATGGTGCTGGAAATTTTACGCCTAGACTTAGGGAATCACATGCGGAGATTGTGGCGGTAAATCGACCGCAATGAGTAGCAGTAGGCCGGTTATCAGCGCGCAGGCTTCCCGCTTCCAATGATTGGACTCGTGTCCCTCCGGCGCAACGATCATCTCAGCGATCAGGCGCGCATCGTCCACGTCGTTGACCGTGTCCGTCCTCTCGTAAAGGCGGACTCTAGTTCTAAATGGCGGGAAAATCCGGGTGCAGGTCAGGAGTTGTGAATAACGAAACAAGGAAATGCTTATATCAAAAATCAAGTTCCTTAACAAAAATTGACGGGATGAACTCACACGCAGCAATCCATTTTTCTATATCGAAATTACCGAACATCCCCGCCGATGGCATGCCTGTCATCTCTTCTGTTACTTTTTCGACCTGCCGTAATCCCAAAATAGCTTGTTCTAGATGGCTCCTTGATGCAGACAGATATTTCCAAATGTCTCTGATATCATCCCGCCTGTCGACAGCGATTCCTGCTCCAAGGGTACACATCCAGACTTCTAGTCCTCTACTAGTGTTTTTTACGTGTTGAACACTTGCCTCTGGCAATTCTATTCCGAGCCTTCTCATATTCTTTTTAGTCTGCTCGAGTTGAATTGCATTTTTGTTGCGGATGTTCTCCAACATTTCGTAGAAGTGAACTAAGTCATCGCGGCTGTAATCAAGGGGCCGATCTAGAGCTTCGCCAAGGAGCTCGATGTCAGTAAACACTTCTTGCCTAAGAAACTGTCCAAGAGCCAAGATGGTTGCATGGTGACCTTTGTCCGTCGTTTCCAATTCCCACTTCACTTCTTTGATGCACATATAAACTTTTGAGTTTTGCATCTTCTTAGCGAACCAACCAACCATCACTCAGCCACCCTTGTTTATTACTGTGCGTGCCCGTCGCCATTTCCACGGCAACTCAAAATCCCCAGCCCATATTCCCAGCTTAGCTTCTTGGGCTTCAATCTCCTCCACTACATAATCCTTTGAGTAGCGACGATACGCCAGCGCCCAGCCCCGCCGGACCATCTCAGCGTTGAGATTAATGCTACCAGCAAAGCAGGTAGCTATCAGCCTCTTGTACCTGGCCTGCCCCCCATTAAGTGGTCCACTTGTTGGGCCACTATTGCCATCCGTGGCGGCGGCTGGAGCGTAGCGCTATCCGCCACCACGGATGGAACAGGCGCCAAGGGCAAGGCGGACGCCCAGCGCCGCGACGGTGGGCGCTTAACTCGCCCGGGTCCGATGGGTGGTTGGGGTCAAGAAGGCGGCGGACCGCCGCCTCGTCCTTTCCCAGTTTTTCCGCCAGATCGGCCACCGTCCTGCCCGTTTCCAGAAGGATTTTATGCAGCAGTGCCTTGGACGCAATCGCCGTTCCCGGCGTTGCCTTGCAGCCCAGAATGCGGGAAGGGGTGGGGATGGGTTCGGCTCTGGCGATGCGTTCGGCCAGCGCCGATTCCAGACAGGCGGTGGCGGCATCAAAGGCATCGCTGAAACGGGTGGCCGTGGCGCGGGCCTCTGGCAAATCCGGAATTGTGACGACAAACTGGCCGTCAATCTGCTCAATCGTGACGCCATAGGAAAGCTGCATCGATTCCATGGCTTCTGCGTCCCAAAATTTGAATTGTCAATTCTACAATATTCTAAGACGATAGGTCCTCCGGGCGATGCAAAATGCGGATTTCCCCCCGTCACGACGGCAGAAGGGTTTTTTCCATGACGCGACAGCACAAGATTCTCCGCGCTTTGATCGGCCTTCTGGCCCTTGCCGCCTTTGGCCTTGTCGCCCTGATCTGGTTCGACGGGCGCGGGATTGAGGGTCTGACCGAAAAGGCGAAGCAAGGGGACGCCGAGGCGCAATATGCGCTGGCCGTTGCCTTTGATACAGGCGACGGGGTGGTTGAAGACGATAGCCAAGCCGTCGAATGGTATCGCCATGCGGCCAAGCAGGGGCATATGCATGCCCAGCACAATCTGGGCGTTTCTTACGCAAATGGCGAAGGGGTTGTCCGCGACCTGACCGAAACGGTGACGTGGTATCGCCGCGCCGCCGCCCAGGGCAATTCGATTTCGCAATACAATCTTGGCCTTCTTTATGCGATCGGCCAGGGGCCGATCCGCCGCGACGACGGCGAAGCGCTGCAATGGTTTCGTCTGGCGGCCGAACAGGGCCACGCAAAGGCGCAAAGCAATCTGGGTGCCATGTACGCCCTGGGGCTGGGTGGGGAAAAGAACCTCGTTTTTGCCTATAAATGGTTTACGTTGGCGGCAAAGGCCTACCCGGAAGGCGAAGACCACGTACAGGCGTTGAAGAACCTGAAAAGCGCCGTGCAGGAAATGGCACCGGCCCAGATTGAACTGGCGGAAAAGCTGGCGAAAGAATGGAAGCCGAAGCCCTGGGAGAAGTGAGCGCGGGGATGACAGACAAAAAAGCCAAGAAAACCAAAAAAGCTAAGACAGCTAAGAAAACCGGGACGCGCGACGGACGCAAAAATCAGGACCGGGTTGTGGCCGAGGCGGCTCTGGACCTTGCGGCCGAGAGGGGCTGGCGCAATGTTTCGCTGCACGACATTGCGTTGCGAACGAACGTTTCCCTTTCCGAACTTTACAAAAACTATCTTTCCAAAGAGTCCATTCTGGATCGTTTTATGCGCGCCATCGACGAAGAGGTGTTGCGCGGTCTTGACGAAGAGGACGCGGAGGAAACGCCGCGCGACCGGCTTTTCGACATTCTTATGCGGCGCTTTGATGCGCTGGCACCCTATAAGAAAGGCATTGCGGCGGTCCTGAAGGATGTGATTTGCGACCCAACGGCTCTTGGTCTGGGCGCGTGCCGTTATTTTCTCTCGATGACGTGGATGCTGGAGGGGGCCGGTATTTCAACCGCCGGTCTGCACGGCATGCTTCGCGTGAAGGGCCTCTCCATCCTCTATTTTGCGGTGTTGCAGGTTTGGCTTGACGATAGTGCGGAAGACCAGGGGAAAACGATGGCGGCACTGGACCGCTGGTTAAAGCGGGCGGAAAAGATTGAGACACAATTTCCCTGGCCGGAAAGGGCGGCGTCCGAGTCCTAGGATTTAAGCATGCCGGCCAGGCCAAGGGCCGCGTTCTGCTGACTCGCGATTGTGTCGAGGTCCAGACCCTCGGTCAGTTCATGGAACAATTGGTACCAGTTGATCTCTGCCCGTAAATGCAAAAAGACGGAGCCAAGGCCGATGGTCGCGCGATCCATGAGGAGAAATTCGCGCGGCGGTGTCACACCGCCAAGGCGCTTTAACTCGCTGTGCACCTTCGCCGCCGTTTCCGCCCCATAGGCCATGGCGTTTGTTTCCTCGATTGGGCGCACGCAGTCTTCCATAAGGGGTGCGTAGACGAACCGGGCCCAGATGTTGAGCACCTCGATCAATTCCTTCGATAAATTCGAAAATCCCCATGTTTCATAAGCGGCAACGGCAAGGGCCTCGTCGCCATCGCGAAGGGCGTGGTAAAGGTCGATGACGCTTTTAACGAAGGCTGGCGGAAAGACCCGGATGCAGCCGAAATCCAGCAAATTGATCGAAAAATCCTCGCGCACGGAATAATTTCCGAGATGCGGATCGCCGTGGATAATTCCGCAGGTGTAAAAAGGGAGGTACCAGGCGCGGAACATGTTTTTCGCGACGCGATTGCGATGTTCAAGGTCGTGTTTCTTGAAGCGAAGCAGCGACTGTCCGTGCAGCCAGTCCATGGTGAGCAGGCGCGTTGTTGAAAGTTCCGGCACCGGTTCTGGCACATGAACGCCCGGCTCCTCTTTCAGCATATGGCCGTAAAGCGTCATATGGCGCGCCTCGCGCCGGTAGTCGAGTTCCTCGCGAAGCCGTTCGGAGATTTCCTCATAAATTTCGCCGACATCCACGGCGTTATCGAAACGGCGGTAAATCTGGAAAATTAGTTTCAGTTGCTGCAAATCCGCCTCGACGGTCGATTTCATGTCCGGGTATTGCAGCTTGCAGGCAAGCTCACGACCGTTTGTGTCGGTCGCGTAATGGACCTGGCCGAGAGAGGCTGCGGCGGCGGCTTCGCGTTCGAAATTTGAGAATTTATTACGCCAGCTTGGGCCAAGCTCGCTTGTCATACGGCGCTTTACAAATGGCCAGCCCATGGAGGGCGCGTTGGCCTGAAGTTCCGTCAATTCGCGCGCATATTCCTCGGGCAAGAGGCCGGGGACGGTGGAAAGAAGTTGGGCGACCTTCATCAGCGGCCCCTTCAGGCCGCCCAGCGCGCCACGCAATTCCGACGCATGGCGGTCAGGGTCGAGAGATTTTCCGAAAAGCTTCTTGGCACCCAGATTCGCGGCCAGGCCACCGACCGCCACGCTCACCTTGGCGTAGCGTTTCAGGCGTTTGGAAAGGCGATCCGCTTCCTGATCGTCCATGTTCTGATCGTCCATGTTCTGATCGTCCATCTCTTTTCTTGCACCCGTCATGATTTCGCCCGCACTATATAGGGAATGATGGATTTTCGCTGCAAACGATCCTGGTGAAAGCGTGATGGGGTTGCTTCCCGGCCTTGGTGCCTTGTCCTTTGCGGTCTGGCTCGTCCTGGTTTTCTTCCGGGGAGATTTCTGGCGGGCTGACCAAAGGCTGCGTCGATCCGTCCGGGATCTGGAAACCTGGCCGGAGGTCGCCGTGATTGTCCCGGCGCGGGACGAGGCGGCGGTCATTGAAGAGGCCGTGCAATCGCTGTTGGCCCAGGATTACCCAGGAAATTTTTCCATCTTCCTTGTCGATGATGGCAGCAGGGACGACACGGCAGGTCGCGCGCGGGCCGTCGCCGATGCCGGTGCCGGCGATGCCGGTGCCATGGGCGAACGGCTTGTTGTTCTAAAAGGCGAACCGCTTGTCGAAGGCTGGACGGGGAAGCTGTGGGCGATGGAGCAGGGCGTGCGTTCCGCCGCCAGCCTTGCGCCAGACGCGACCTATCTTCTTTTTACAGATGCCGACATCGCCCATGAGCCGGCCAGTCTGAAGATGCTTGTGGCAAAGGCGGAAAACGAGGGGTTGAACCTTGTCTCCCTGATGGTGCGCCTTCGTGGAACCGGGTTTTGGGAACGTCTGCTGCTACCGGCATTCGTCTTCTTTTTCCAGATGCTTTACCCCTTTCCATGGGTGAATGATCCGGCCAAAAAAATGGCGGCAGCGGCGGGGGGCTGCATGCTTGCCCGGCGGACGGCTCTTGAGAAAAGCGGTGGTCTTGCCGGCATTCGAGGCGAACTCATTGACGATTGCGCGCTTGCGCGCCAGATCAAGGCCAATGGACCGATCTGGCTTGGACTGACGGAAACGACGGCAAGCATTCGCCCCTATGAGGGGCTTGAGGGGCTTTGGCGCATGGTGACGCGCACCGCCTATACCGAACTTCGCCATTCGCCTTTTCTGCTTGCTGTGGCCCTGGCCGGCATGTTTGTCACCTATCTGCTGCCGCCTTTTTTGACCCTCGGCTATGGCCTTCACGGCAGCGGCACCGGGCTGGGTTTTGGCATCGCGGCCTGGGCGTTGATGGCGGCGAGTTACCGGCCCAGCCTGCGGCTGTATGGCGAACCGCCGTGGATCGGCATCCTGCTGCCCCTTGTCGCCCTGCTTTATTGCGTCATGACGTTTGATTCCGCGCGGCGCCATTGGCGCAACGCAGGCGGCGAATGGAAGGGACGTACGCATTCCATGAACCGGGGAAAATGAGGCAGAAAAAATGGGGCCGGAGGAACCAATGCGTTTCGATATTCTGCAGATCGACCACGTTGTTTTTCGCGTTGCAAACGCCGATCGTGCCAGCCGCTTTTATTGCGAGGTTCTTGGCTGCACCCTTGAACGGACGGTCGAGGCTTTCGGGCTTGTTCAGCTTCGGGCTGGTGCGGCGCTGATCGACCTTGTGACAATTGACGGCGCCATCGGTTGCAAAGGTGGCGCGGCACCGGGCAGGACGGGCCGGAATGTGGATCACATCGCCCTTCGGATTGCGCCCTTTGATGCCGCTGCCATTTTTGCGCATCTGGAATGTCACGGCGTGTCCCATGGCGAGGTCACAACGCGTTATGGGGCGGAGGGCTTTGGCCCGTCCATTTATATCGAGGACCCGGACGGCAACGTCATCGAACTGAAAGGTCCTGCGGAAGAAGACCTAGAAGATCAGCCGGGCGCTTGAAGGGCCTTTTCAATCTGGGCCCGTGCCGTGGGGAAAAGGTCCAGTTGCAGCGCTGCCTTTTGCGCGTCTGGTGACATTTTTTTCCAGGTCTTGCGCAGGATGCCAAGGATTTTTTCCTCCGCGTGTTTTTTTGAAAAATCCGCGAAGTCATGTTCCAGAAAAACAAGACAGATCACGTCTTCGAGGGCCTGGGCTTCGGTATCCTGCTTGAGTTTTTCCTTGCGGAGAAGGGATTGCACATGGGCAATTGTCGCCGCGTCATAGCCGGCGGCTTCAAGCAGGGTTTTGGCAATCCCGGCATGAAAATGCTTGAGCGCCGTTCGCCATTTCAAATAGCCAACCCGATCCATCGGGTAATCGCTGCGCGGAATTTCCCAGCGCCGGATGTGCTGGCTGCGGGCGGCGAGGCGGAGCGATTCCGATGCCTCCGGGCGAAAAAAACCAAGCCGTTCCGTCATGCGAATGCCGTAAAGAAGCGTCTTTGGAACGTCCCGTCCTTCGTGGCAGCACATGTTCGGGTCTTCGGCATTTGCTGCGTCAATGGCGGCAATGGCTGCTTTGAAGCGGGAAGCGTTTTTTATCATCGGCGAATTTTCACAATTGATAATTGGACGGAATTATCATCAAGCTTTGTTACGCAATGCTAGACCAATTGAAGCGGGCAAGGCATCAGGAAAAAAAGCGGCCCGGCACGAAGGTCGGGCCTAGGGGGGGAGGCATTGGTTGAATGCGTTCGGTTTAATCTAATTTCAGGACGTCACAGAGCAGCCAGTCCCTAAAAGTACGACGGCCGGCCTGTTCCGGGATTTTCCCTGGCCTTAGCTGATTTTCCAGCTGCCGTCTTCCTGGCGGCAGGCGGTGCCATAGGCATCTTGCGTGTTGCCGCCGACCGTCACGGTCTGCTGAAATTCGCGGCAATATTGGCCACCTTGTGTTTGATAGGTGCGGGTTGGCGTCACGGTGCCGGAATGGCCGCTGTCGGGGTTGACCCAGGAAGATGTCTGGCCGGTGGGGACTTGCTCGAAGGCATTTTCAGACGTGCGTGCCATGTAAAGCTGATCGGCACGGTCGAGGGATTGGCCGACCGAGTTGCCGATGCCGGCGCCGACCAGCGTGCCGAGGGCAACGGCGATAAGCTTGCCGCGGCCCTTGCCGATCTGCGAGCCGGCAAGGGCACCTATCCCGGCGCCAAGAAAGGTGCCACCCATTTGCTTGGGGCCGCTGTTTGTGCCGACGCAGGCGGAAAGGCCGATGGTCAATGCGAGGGGGATGGCAATCAGGGCCTTTTTCATGATTTTTGCCTCCAAATTGCGAGCGGGATGCTCTGTTACCGTTCGTGTAAGATTAAATATAGATGTAAAAATAATGTCAATAAAAATATTAAATTAAGAATTTAAAAATACATCTAATTGTATAATCCATTGTTATAAATGAAATATATTTTTCATGAGGCCACGCTGCCAACGGCATTTTTGAATTGTACCAAGCATATAGATGTATTATTGATTGCATTATTTGGACAAAAGGCTATTGTGCGACCTGTCTATCTGACAGGAGCGTTTAAGAAAGATGTCGATGAAATACAGCAGCGTACAGCGTCGGGAATACCTGACGATGCTGGATCGGGTGGGGGAGAGCTGGATCGGCGTTTTTGCCGATGATCGGGAATTTTACTCGACGGCCTATTGGGATTTGCTGACCGGCATGTGGCGCAGCGAGAAACCGGTTCGCAAGACGGACGCCCTTAAATTTATGCGCGCCATTCGCAGCGCCCATACGGCTGGCAAATATCTGGACGCGGCGATCACCAAGGGGATTGTTGAAGAAACGGCGAATCCGAGGGACGCGCGATCAAAGCTGGTGCAGCTGACGCCTGAGATGCGGGCCCGTCTCGATGTGTTTTTTGACACGGCAGTCGGCGAAATGCAGGAAGCCTATCAGCGCATCGGTGAAAACGCCTCTACAACCGAAGAATCCTGAATTCCGGGCAGACCTTATTTTCCCGGGCTGGTCATTTTTTCCGGCCGCACATATCGGTCGAATTCCTTTTCCGTCAACAAGCCCAGGGCAAGGGTCGCCTGTTTCAGCGTCGTCCCTTCGGCATGGGCCTTTTTGGCCACCTTCGCCGCATTGTCATACCCGATATGGGGATTGAGCGCCGTTACCAGCATGAGGGATTCGTGAAGCAATTGCGCGATGCGAGCCTCGTTCGCCTCAATGCCGATGACACAATTTTTTGTAAAGCTTGCTGAGGAATCCGCCAGAAGCCGGATCGACTGTAACAAATTATAGATCATCACCGGCTTGAAGACGTTCAGCTCAAAATGTCCGCTTGCGCCGGCAATGGATATGGCTGTGTGATTGCCCATGACCTGGACGGCAACCATCGTCAGCGCTTCGGCCTGGGTCGGGTTCACCTTGCCGGGCATGATGGACGAGCCGGGTTCGTTCGCGGGCAGGGCCAATTCGCCGATGCCGCAGCGTGGGCCAGAGCCAAGCAGCCGCACGTCGTTTGCGATCTTCATTAACGAAACGGCCAGTGTGTTCAGGGCACCAGAGGTTTCGACGATGGCGTCATGGGCGGCTAGCGCTTCGAATTTGTTGGGTGCCGTGACAAAGCGGATGCCGGTGATCTTTGCCACATTGCGTGCGAAGGCCTTGGCAAATCCCCGTTTCGTATTGAGTCCGGTGCCAACGGCTGTACCGCCTTGGGCAAGTTGCAGCAAGTGCGGCAGGGTGGCCTTCACCCGCGTTATCCCGTACGCGACCTGGGTGACGTAGCCGGAAAATTCCTGGCCGAGGGTAAGCGGGGTTGCGTCCTGAAGATGGGTGCGGCCGATTTTCGTCAGCTTTGCGAAACGTCGCGCCTTTTCATCCAATGCGTGCCGTAAGTTTTCGAGAGCCGGGAGAAGCGCCGAGTGAATTTCCTCAACAGCGGCAATGTGCATGACCGTCGGGAAGGTGTCGTTCGATGATTGGCCCATGTTCACGTGATCGTTCGGGTGGACCGGATCTTTCGATCCCATCTTGCCGCCTAATTTTTCGATGGCCCGGTTGGCGATGACCTCATTTGCGTTCATGTTCGTCTGGGTGCCGGAGCCGGTTTGCCAGACGACGAGGGGAAAATGCGCGTTCAGCTTGCCGCGCTGAACCTCATCGGCGGCGGCAACCACCGCCTTTCCGATGCGCTTCTTCAACAGCCCTAGATCCATATTGGTCTGGGCGGCCGCTTTTTTCTGGATGCCGAGGGCGCGGATAAGCGGCGTTGGCATCTTTTCACCACCGATCCGAAAATTCTGGAGCGAGCGCTGTGTCTGGGCTCCCCAATATTTATCGGCGGCAACCTTGATGCTGCCCATTGAGTCGCTTTCGGTACGGAAAGATGGCTTTTTCGCCATGGGGGATGCCTCCTTCTTCTCGATTATGGTTTTTTACCACAAGCCCGGCTTGCCGTGAAAGGAATGCTCTTTTTATGGGCTGGCGTTCTGGCTAAAAAAATCAGTCAAAACGAATGGTTGCGCCGCAAAGGGTGGTGAATTCCTCCCCCAAAAGTTCGTATAGGTCGGAATTGTCCCGGATGGAAAGCCAGCTGTTTTTTTCCTTGTCGTAATAAAAAGTCCGCCGGCCTGAAAGTGGTGAGGACAGGCCGATCGATTCGCGAATAACCATGGTGCTTAAATAATAGTGCTGGCCGTCTTCAAGTTCGATGGAAAGCGTGTCTTCCGTACGGTCGATCTCGACGGTGTCACCCAGTTCTTCTTCGAGCCTTTCCTGGATAAAACGAAACGTTTCTTCTAGGAAGTTGTCAAAAGGCGGTTTTTCGGGTGCGGTTGACATAGCCAGACTTATAACGCCTTGGACGCCTTTCTTAAATCCCATAATTTTTGTGCGGAAACGAGGGTTGAACGGTCTTGCCAAATTCTGACGGGCACCTTTTTCAGGCAGGGTTTGTTGAAAGCGTCCGGTGCCGTTATCTTGTGGGCGAATTTTCTATTAGGAAAGGTGCAACGGTGATGACACCGAAGATACTTGCCTTCTCAGGAAGCAGCCGCGACGGGTCTTACAACGCTATGTTGCTGGATGTTGCGGTGGCTGGCGCTGTTGCTGCCGGCGCCGAGGTGGACGTCCTGAATTTACGTAGTCTTGAACTGCCACTTTTTGATGCGGACCTTGAACAGGCCGAAGGGCTTCCCGAGGGCGTGCGGCAACTGAAAGCGCGGATGATGGCACATCAGGGCTTTCTCATTGCCTCGCCAGAATACAATGGCTCTATCTCGCCGGCTTTGAAGAACGCCATCGACTGGGCGTCGCGTCCCAATGGTAGCGAACCGCCGCTCGCCTGTTTTGCGGACAAGGTCGCCGCTATTTGCAGTGCCTCTCCCGGTGCCCTCGGGGGCTTGCGAGGGCTGGTGCATGTGCGCGCCATCCTAAGCAACCTCAAGGTGCTGGTCCTTCCCGACCAGGTGGCCGTCGGCGAGGCGCACCATGCCTTTCACAGGGAAGGCGGCCTGAAGGACGAAAAGCTGCGCCAGAGTGTCGAGGCCCTGGGCGCAAAAGTAGCCCATGTGATCGCAAAGCTTGCGGTCTGAGGCTGATCCATGCGTTCGTTCTCACCGACACCTGACGGCAAGGCACCTTTGAAATTTGAATGGCGGGCCTTGCGCACCCTGCTTCCCTATTTATGGCCGAAGGACAGCCGCGAGATGCGTGGGCGCGTCGCGCTGGCAATCGTTTTCCTGATCGCCGCAAAGGGCGCAAACGTCGTCGTCCCGCTTTTTTACAAGGCTGCCGTCGATGTCCTTTCCGGCGAGGTTAGCGTTGTCATCGTTCTGCCCCTGGGCCTTCTTTTTGGGTACGGGCTGCTTCGTATGCTTTCCCTTGTCTTTGGCGAGATTCGCAATGCCATCTTTGCGAAAGTAGCCCAGCGCGCCATTCGGGCTGTGGCGCTCAAGACGTTTAGCCACATCCATAGACTTTCTTTACGTTTTCATCTTGAGCGCCAGACAGGGGGCGTGAACCGTGCGATTGAGCGTGGCACGAAGGGCATCGAATTTCTCCTGACCTTCGTGATTTTTAATGTGGTGCCGACGTTTATCGAAATATTCCTCGTTTGCGGAATCCTGTGGGTGCTGTTCGACATTCGCTTTGCGGCGGTTACCTTCGTGACGATTAGCGGCTATGTGGCCTTTACCCTTTTCGTGACGGAATGGCGGACAAAATACCGTCGAATTATGAACGAGGCGGACAGCGAGGCAAACACGAAGGCGATTGATAGTCTGCTCAACTACGAGACCGTCAAATATTTTGGAAACGAAGAACACGAAGCGAAGCGGTTCGATCGCTCGCTTCAAAGCTATGAACGGGCGGCGGTTAAAAGCAAAACGTCTCTTTCCCTGCTGAACGTTGGCCAGGCGGCAATCGTTTCCATAGGTGTGACACTGGTCATGATCCTGGCCGGTCTTGGCATCGTTGATGGCAGCTTGACGATCGGGGATTTTGTCCTGGTGAATACGTATCTAATCCAGCTTTACATGCCGTTGAATTTTCTTGGTTCCGTCTATCGCGAGATCAAGCAATCTCTGACGGATATGGAATCGATGTTTGCGCTTCTTCGGGTGGCTCCCGAAGTACAGGACAAGCCGGACGCGGCGTCGCTCTGCGTGACGAAAGGCGAAATTCGTTTTGAAAACGTTGAATTCGATTACGATTCGCGGCGGAAAATTTTAAAAAACATTTCCTTTACAGTGCCGGAAGGAAAGACGGTCGCCATCGTCGGGCCAAGCGGTGCCGGGAAATCAACGCTGTCACGCCTTCTTTTTCGTTTCTACGACGTGGATCGCGGGCGTATCACAATCGACGGTCAGGACATCCGGAAGGTCAGCCAAAAAAGTTTGCGTGCGGCCATCGGCATCGTGCCTCAGGACACGGTTCTCTTTAACGATACGATTTTTTACAACATCGCTTATGGGCGGCCGGGGGCCGACCTGGCTGAGGTGGAAGAGGCGGCCTGTACAGCGCAAATTGACGGCTTTATCCGCTCGCTTCCAGACGGTTTTGAGACGCGCGTCGGCGAACGGGGGTTAAAACTTTCCGGGGGCGAGCGTCAGCGGATTGCGATTGCGCGGACGATCCTGAAAGGGCCGAAAATTCTTCTTTTTGACGAGGCGACTTCGGCGCTTGATTCCCATACGGAAAAGGAAATTCAGAAAAGCCTCCGGGCGGTTTCAAAGAATCGCACGACGCTGGTCATTACCCATCGCCTGACAACGGTCATTGATGCGGATGAGATTCTTGTTCTTGATGACGGAAAGATTGTTGAGCGTGGCCGGCATAAAGAACTTCTTGCGGCGCAGGGTCCCTATGCATCGATGTGGGCGCGGCAGATGCAATCACTGCCCGGCTAGTTTTCAGACCCGCTTTTCGGTCTAATCTTTTCGGCGAGGCCGCCGGCTGCGTGTAGCGGGGGGGGGTGTCGGCACAGGTTGGGCCAGAAAGGCAGGCACTTGCCAGTCGGGGCCGTCAGCCGTTGTTTTTTTCACCTTTTCGGGTGCGGGCGTTGGTTGCTTGGGCGCGGGCGTTGCTGCCTGGGGCGCAGGCGTTGCCGTCTGGGGTTTTGCCTGGGGCGCGGGTGTTGTTTGCGCGCGCACTTGCTGCTGTGGCTTTGCAGAGGTCGCGGGGCTTTTACCCCCTCTTCTTTGCCGGCCAAAACGGCGTTTTGGCTTTGCGGTCAGGTCAATCTCGGGCGGGTGCCGACCCTCAAGAGTCTTCCACGGAATTTCCTTACCTGTCATGCGCAGGATTGCGCCAAGCTGTTCGCCTTCTTCCGGTATGACCATCATAAACGCCCGGCCGGATCTGCCAGCCCGGCCCGTGCGGCCAATGCGATGAATGTAATCTTCCGGTGTGACGGGCACGCCATAATTAAAGACGTGGGAAACCTCGGGAATATCAAGGCCGCGCGCCGCAACGTCGCTTGCGACCAAAAAGTCAAGCTCCCCTTTGCGTAGGCTTTCCAGGGTTTCCATCCGCCTTGATTGTGGCAAATCGCCATGAATGGGGGCGGCATTTAACCCCTTCTTTTTCAACAGGTAGGCAAGGGCATCCACCTGTTTTTTTCGATTGCAGAAGATGATTGCACTTTTAACATTTTCGCTTGCGATGAGTTCCAGAAGGGCTGCGTCTTTTTCTCTTTCCCCGACGGCAATCAGGAATTGTTCAACCGTTTCCGCCGCCGCCGTTGGCGACGAGACGGAAATTTCCTTTGGGTCGTTCAGAAAAGAATCTGCAAGTCGGCGAATTTCCGGCAGGATTGTCGCCGAGAAAAGAAGCGTTTGCCGGTTCTTGGGAATGGCGCGTACGATTCGTTCCACATCGGGGATAAACCCCATGTCCAGCATGCGGTCGGCCTCGTCGATAACGAGGATCTTGACATCATGAAGCAGCAGCAGCCCGCGCTCGTAGCAATCCAGGAAACGGCCCGGGGTGGCGATCAGCACGTCGGCGCCGCGTTCGATCTGTTTTTCCTGGGGGGCCAGTGAAATACCGCCAATCAGAAGCGCCTTTGCAAGCCGGTGGTATTTTCCATAGCGGTCAAAGTTTTCGGCAACCTGGGCCGCGAGTTCCCGGGTTGGCTCCAGAATGATGGCTCTTGGCATGCGCGCCTTGGCGCGGCTTTGCGCCAGAATGTCGATCATGGGAAGCGTGAAGGAAGCGGTCTTACCGGTGCCGGTCTGGGCGCAGCCAAGGATGTCGCGCCCCATCAGCACGGAAGGAATGGCCTTCTTCTGAATGGGGGTCGGCTCAACGTAACCGGATTCCTCGACGGCGCGCAAAAGCTCGTCACTTAGCCCAAGATTGGCAAAGCTCATTTGCTGTGACCGGTCGAGATGAGACTCTTTTGAAGGGGGGTTCCGTGCATGTCGGGCGGAGTGTAGGCCTTCTTGCGCGTCTGTCAATTCCAGCGATTGGTCATGGACATTGGCGGGGGTGCGGACTTTCGTTACGCTAGGCATTGCCAGGGGTTGAAAAAGACCAACGCCGGGGTCCGGTGGCCGGTTTCAAGGGAAGGTGTCTTTCATGTTGATTGATCGGCAAAGGTCGCTTCTCCTGATTGTGGATGTTCAGGAAAAACTTGTTCCCGCCATTCATGGTTTTGCGTCTTTTCTCAAAAACGCCATTCTTCTGATGGGGGCCGCCGGCCGGCTTGGCGTTCCGATGCGGATGTCCGAACAATATCCCCAGGGGCTGGGGCGCACGATTCCAGAGCTTCGCGGACTCTATCGTGGCGGCGGCGACCGTCCGGATGGCCAAGTGTTCGAAAAAACCTGTTTTTCCTGTTCGGAGGAACCAGGTTTCTTGCCGGAGCTTGCCGTTACCGGGCGCGATCAGATTGTGCTGATCGGGATTGAGGCGCATATCTGCATTTTGCAGACGGCAATCGGCCTGCAATCGGCGGGCTATTATCCTTTTGTCGTAGCCGACGCCGTTTCCTCGCGCACGCCTGAGAATTGTGCCCTTGGCCTGGCGCGTGTGCGTGCGAACGGCGTTGCCGTGGTTTCTGCGGAAATGGTCCTGTTCGAATGGCTAAAGCATTCGGGAACGGACGAATTTCGCGAACTTTCAAAGCTCCTGCGTTAAGGCGCCAATAAACGCGAAAGGGCATCCTTTGGCCGTGAATCGCATGCCCCTTGTTCTGCTGCCGGGCCTTCTTTGCGACGCCGAACTCTGGCGGCATCAAATTGATCATTTGCAAGATATTGCTGATCCGATCGTCGCCGATTTAACCAAGGCCTCCTCGATGGAGGCAATGGCGCGTTCCGTTCTCGACGCCATGCCGGAAACATTCGCCCTGGCCGGCCTTTCGATGGGTGGCTATGTGGCTCAGGCCGTGCTTCGTCTGGCGCCGGAGCGGGTTTCGCGTCTTGCCCTTTTGGATACGAATTTTCGTGCAGACACGGACGTGCAACGGGCCCGCCGGGGCGACATGATGGCGCTTGCCGAAAAAGGGGTGTTTAAGGGCGTTACGCCGAGGCTTTTGCCGAGCCTCATTCATGAAAACCGTCTGCAAGACGAGTCCCTGGTCGCGGCGGTCATGGCCATGGCCGAGCGGGTTGGCAAGGAAGCCTTCCTGCGCCAGGAGCGGGCGATCCTGGGACGAAGTGACGGCGGCACAACCTTAAAAGCGGTGACGTGCCCAACCCTTGTGCTTTGTGGGAAGGACGATGCGTTAACCCCGTGCGCGCTTCATGAAGAAATGGCGGAACTAATTCCCGATGCCCGCCTCGTCGTTATTCTCGATTGCGGGCACCTTTCCACGATGGAACGGCCCGAGGCGGTGTCGGCAGCCATGGAGGAATGGCTGGCGGCCTGAGTTTTCTGTTTTTGTTCGAGGCTAGCCCTAAAAGAAAAGCCCCGGGTCAAAGGGCCGCCAGCCACCGCAATGAGGCATCGCAATAGCTGGTTTTGGTCCTCTGACCCGGGGGTCATCTTGTCGTACCGGCTCCGGTGGACTCGTCATCGCGTACAGATTTTAAGTCGAAAAATACGTACACACACCGTCCCGGCTCGGGCGACGAAAGGGCAGACGTCACCATGCCATGACGGTAGTTAAACTTCGTTTGCGTGGATAGGGGAGTTCACCGGAATGTGATGAGGTTTTACTGTTTTTCGGGTCGTCGGTTCCGGTCTTTTTTGACGTTTCGGTCAGACGTCCAGATTTTTGATGAACTGCGCGTTTTTCTGGATAAAGACAAAGCGTCGCTCCGGTCGTTTTCCCATCAGGTCTTCAACAAAACGCGCGACCTCTTTTGTTTCTTTTTGGTCTTCTTTTTCCGGCAGGGTCACGCGATAGAGGATGCGTTTTTCCGGGTCCATCGTCGTTTCCTTCAATTGCGCCGCTGGCATTTCGCCCAGCCCCTTGAAGCGGCTGATTTCAACCTTTGCCTTCCCCTTGAATTCGGTCTTCAGCAAGTGGTCTTTATGGGCGTCGTCGCGAGCGTAAACCGTTCGGCCACCCTGGCTTAGCCGGTACAAGGGGGGGGCGGCGAGGTACAGCCTGCCACTCTCAACCAGGGCCGACATCTTGCGGAAGAAGAACGTCATCAATAGCGCCGCGATATGGGCCCCATCGACATCTGCGTCGGTCATGATAATGACGCGTTCATAGCGAAGCTTTTCCGGATCGCATTGCTGGTCGATGCCACAGCCAAGGGCCTGGGTAAGGTCGGCAATTTCCTGATTGGCGCGAAGCTTTTCATCCGTCGCGCTGGCGACGTTCAGGATTTTGCCGCGTAGGGGCAGGATGGCCTGGGTCTTGCGGTTGCGGCCCTGCTTTGCGGAGCCACCGGCGGAATCGCCCTCGACCAGGAAAATTTCCGTGTCCCTGGCGCTCTCGCGCGTGCAATCGGTCAGCTTTCCCGGAAGCCGGAGTCGGCGGGTGGGGGTCTTGCGGGAAAGCTCTTTTGCCTCGCGGCGGCGCAACCGCTCTTCTGTCCGTGCAAGGATGGATTCCAACAGCAAATTCGCTGTTTCCGGGTCGCCGCTCAGCCAGTGGTCGAAATGGTCCTTGAGGGTGGTCTCCGTCAGCCGCTGTGCTTCCGGCGAGGAAAGGCGTTCTTTCGTTTGGCCCTGAAACGCGGGGTCTTTGAGGAAGATGGAAAGCAGGATGGTGGCACCGACGGCGGCATCTTCGGCGGTGATTTGCGACGCCTGGCGGTTTCCGACAAGCTCGCCATAGGCCTTTAACGCGCGTGCAAGCGCGGTGCGCAGGCCCGTCTCGTGGCCGCCGCCTTTCGGGGTCGGGATCGTGTTGCAATAGGAATGGATAAAGCCTTCGCCGTCTTCCGGCCAGCTGATTGCCCATTCCATGCGCCCGGCCTTGTTTGGGAAATCGGCTTCGCCGGCAAATGGCGGCGTGATGGTGCCGCGACTGTCCAGGGCCGCTTTCAGGAAGCCCTTCAGGCCGTCCTCAAAATGAAAGCGCTCTTTTGCAGGAATAGCGGCGTTGCCAAGCAGTTTCTCGTCGCAGGTCCAGCGAATCTCGACGCCGCGAAAGAGATAGGCCTTCGAACGCGCCATTCGGTACAGCCGTTCGGGCCGAAAGGTTGCCGTGCTGCCAAAAATTTTCGGATCCGGGTGAAAATGGATCACCGTGCCACGTCGATTTTTTGCCGTCCCGGTCGCTTCCAGCTTCGTTTTCGGCTCGCCGCGGGCATATTCCTGCTGCCAGAGTTTGCCGTCGCGGGCAACTTCGRTGGCAAGATAATCCGAAAGCGCGTTGACGACGGAAATGCCGACGCCATGGAGGCCACCGGCCGTCTCATAGACATCGCCGCCGAACTTGCCGCCGGCATGGAGGGTCGTSAGAATGACCTCCAGGGCTGATTTTTTCTTGAATTTCGGGTGTGGGTCGACGGGTATGCCGCGCCCATTGTCGCGGATGGTCAGCACGCCGTCGGCGGCAAGCCCGACTTCGATGCGATCGGCAAAGTTCGCAACCGCTTCGTCCATGGCATTGTCCAGGACCTCGGCCGCCAGGTGATGCAGGCCCGCCTCATCGGTGCTGCCGATGTACATGCCGGGGCGCCGCCGCACAGGCTCAAGGCCCTCTAGAACTTCAATGTCCTTTGCCGAATAGCTGCTACGGCGTGTGGTTTTCGGCTTGGCGGCGTGTTTGAGCAGTGGCATGGGCGGCATTATGGGGCGCTGCTATTCCGCAAGCAAGCAGGATGCAGTAGGCTGTCCTGGTTTCGATACGATATATGGGGTGGTTCCCAAGGAGGCGATCATGACGNARYKKSCYGNNGSAAGGAWGSGSGRKKKSCNGAARCCSGGANSAKGGCTATGCCTGCGGACGCGAATCCGAACGGTGACATTTTCGGCGGCTGGGTCCTCTCGCAGATGGACATTGCCGCCGGCATGGCCTGCGGCCGTCGGGCGCGGGGGCGGGTGGCGACGGTAGGCATTGAGGCGATGACGTTCCATCTGCCGGTTTTCGTGGGGGACAGCGTTTCCTGTTTCACCAAAATTCTTGGCGTTGGCAGGACGTCGATCACCGTTCATGTCGAAACCTGGGCCGAACGTGCGCTTTCCGAGGAAAGCGTCAAGGTAACGGAAGGCAATTTCGTGATGGTGGCTCTCGATGAAAACCGTCAATCGCGACCGGTGCCGCCCGCCTGAAAAAGTGCCTAAAAAAAGGGCCGCTCAAGGCGACCCTTTTTAAAGTTATAGCTTAGCAATTATTCATTACGTGCTGTAATACATGCTAAATTCAATTGGATGCGGCGCCATTTCAAGGCGCGTCACTTCCTCATGTTTCAGTTCGATATAGCCATCGATCTGGCTGTCGGTGAAGACGTCGCCTTTAGTCAGGAAGGCCCGGTCTTCTGAGAGGGCGTCCAGGGCCTCACGCAGCGAGCCGCAGACAGTCGGCACGCCCTTTAGTTCCTCCGGCGGCAGGTCGTAGAGGTTCTTGTCGATCGGATCGCCCGGATGGATCCGGTTCTCGATGCCGTCGAGGCCGGCCATCAGCATTGCCGAGAAGGCGAGATAGGGGTTGGATGCCGCGTCCGGATAACGGACTTCGACGCGTTTGCCATTGGGGTTTGTCGCATAGGGGATGCGGCAGGCGGCCGAGCGGTTGCGCGCGGAATAGGCCAGCAGGACCGGGGCCTCGAAGCCATTCACCAGGCGCTTGTAACTGTTCGTCGCCGAATTCGTGAACGCATTGATGGCGCGGCTGTGCTTGATAATCCCGCCGATGTAATAGAGGGCGTTCTCCGAGAGGTCGGCATAGCCATTGCCCGCGAAGGTCGGTTTCCCATCCTTGAAGATGGATTGATGGACGTGCATGCCCGACCCGTTGTCGTCGATAACCGGTTTTGGCATGAAGGTCGCGCTTTTGCCGTAGGCATGGGCGACCTGGTGGACGACGTATTTGCAGATCTGTACGGCGTCCCCGCATTTGAGCAGCGGGCCAAAGCGAAAGCCAAGCTCGTTCTGTCCGGGGGCGACTTCGTGGTGGTGCTTTTCGATTTCGACCCCCATCTCGCCCAGGAAAGTCAGCATTTCTGCGCGCAAATCGGACATCGAATCGACCGGCGGGACCGGGAAATAGCCGCCCTTGACGGGAGGCCTGTGGCCGAGATTCCCCTCTTCAAACTCGGCACCCGAAGCATGGGGGGCCTCGCCATAGTTGAGAGAATAAAAGGTGTGGTTCATCGAGACATCGAAACGGACGTCGTCGAAAACGAAAAATTCCAGTTCTGGGCCAAAAAAGGCCTGATCGCCAATTCCGGTGCTTGCCAGGTAGGTTTCTGCCCGACGTGCGGTGGATCTTGGGTCACGCTCATAGCCCTGACCGGTGCCGGGGTCGATGACGTCGCAAAACATGATCAACGATGTCTGTGCCGCAAAAGGATCGAGAACTGCCGTCGCGGGGTCGGGCATCAGGATCATGTCCGATTCCTGGATCGCCTTCCAGCCGGCGATTGAGGAGCCGTCGAACATGAAGCCATCAACAAAGACATCTTCGTCAATGGTGGTGATGGCTTGCGCCGTGTGCTGCCATTTGCCACGCGGGTCGGTGAAACGGAGATCGACGTATTTCACGTCGTTCTCTTTGATCATTTGAAGGACTTCTTTTGCGTTGGACATAGGGTTTCCCTGAATGTGCTACTTGAAAACTCGTTGAAAAAAAGTCAGATGGCCTCGTTGCCGGATTCACCTGTGCGGATCCGGATGGCATCGCTGATATCGGAGATAAAGATTTTGCCGTCGCCTATTCGGCCCGTGCGCGCAGCCTGGACGATGGCTTCGACAGCTTTCTCCAGAAGGTTGTCGTCAAGCACGATCTCGATCTTCACTTTCGGAAGGAAATCGACGACATATTCGGCGCCTCGGTAAAGCTCGGTATGCCCCTTCTGGCGTCCGAAGCCCTTTACTTCCGTTACGGTGATGCCTTTCAGGCCGATCTCGTGAAGCGCTTCTTTCACTTCGTCGAGCTTGAAAGGTTTAATAATCGCTTCGATTTTTTTCATGAGCGGTTCTAGCCGGTTGAGAAAAGAAATTTTTACGAACGTCGTATTTTTGCGTAAGGCGAGGGGTGCGACAGGTCCAATCTTTCAGATGGCACTATGTAGAAAAGCACGGAACGTGCCAAATCAAAAAGGCCGGAGAAAAGGCCGAAAAAGTCACGAAAAAACCTGGAAACGAACGCCTGCCTTCCCCCAAATTGATTGTTTTTTAGGCAGACGCGCCTATATTATCAGCGAGATTCGCGCCTGCTTTGGGAAGGTAGCGTAAGGAAAATGCTGGACGAATCAAGTAGGATTCGCAGGTGAACGCGCCGTTGTTTCACCGCAACGCCATCGGGTCCCGGCTCTGGTCCTAGGCGTGCTTGACGCCTTCCTTCGGGAACGTCTACACAGGGCCGTCATGTGGCGGGTGTAGCTCAGTCGGTTAGAGCGCCAGATTGTGGATCTGGAGGCCGTGGGTTCGATCCCCATCACTCGCCCCAATTTTCTTTCTTCGGTCGCCATTTCTCGATACGGTTGTTTAGGAAATCGGCCACGAAAACACTGCCGTCCTCGGCGACATCTATGGCGATGGCATGGTGAAATTGGCCGGGACCGTCTCCGGCTTCGCCGAAGGCCGTGAGGAAAGTGCCGTTGGGCGCGAAAATCTGGACCCGATTGTTATAAAAGTCGGCGACAGTGATATCGCCATCGGGACCAAGGGCAATACTTGCAGCGACGGCGAACCATCCATTGAACGGCCCGGAAATATTCGTTGCGAACGGTCCGCCCCATTTGTGCGAGAAGGAACCGTCCGGGGTGAAGGCCTGAACCCTGTCACCGTAGCCATCGGCCACATAGAGCACCCCGTCACGGCCTAAGGCTACATCCGTGGGATAGTTAAACTCGCCTGCGCCAATGCCGGTTTTTCCGGTTTTGCCCCATTGGCGGATGAAAGTCCCATCGGCGCGTAAATGCTGAACCCGTTGATTATAGAAATCGGCAATGAAGAGATCGCCGTTTGTAGCGACAGCAACACCACCCGGTGCGTTGAACTGGCCCGGGCCTTTGCCGGCCTCGCCGATGATCCGCTTCGGCGTGCCGTCCAGTGCGAAGACCTGAATGCGGTCGTTGAAATATTCCGGCACATAGAGCTCGTCGCCGCGGATCGTCAGGTTCATGGGCCGTCCAAGTTTGCCCTTTTTCTTGCCAGGTTTGCCGAATTCGCGCCGGAAATTTCCATCGAAATCAAAAACCTGGATGCGGCCATTGCGGGAATCGGCAACAAAGACTTCGCCATTCGTGACGGCAATCCCTGTGGGGTCGTTAAACTGGCCCGGCCCCGAACCCTTCTCGCCCCACATCGTGACGAAGACGTAGCCCGGCTCTTTGGCGGAGGGGATGAAAGCGAGCCACGCCCCCATAAGCAGCGCGGCTGTTACAAGAACGATGCCGCTTATGCGTTTGAGCAGTCTTCTGCGCATCCGGGCGCCTCTAAAAATTCAGCCGGAACCCGGCGCGCAGGACGTAATCCTTCTCAAGCGCCGTGCCACCAAGGTCCTGGACGACCGGGATTTGTACTCCGACTTCGACGATCCATCTTTTGGTGACATATTGCAGACCCGGCAGGATAAAGAGGCTCAGCCCGCCGGAGTCGGGATTGTCAGACCCGCCAACCTGGTTTTTGTCCTGATAGATCAGATTGGTTTCGAACACGCCGTACAGGAAGCCGGGGACGCCTGTGCCTAACTCGCGCGGCCACAGGCGGTATTGCAGCGCGCCGTCAAGTCGCGCTACATCCCCGAACGCGAAATCATTGGCTTCCATATTCGCTTTGTAGCTGACCTGAGCGTCGATCTCGAAATCGAGGGTCTGGTAAGAGAGCACAATCCCGCCAAACGGGTCCCACGAGCCGGAGCCCAATTGTACGCTTGGCGGTAGCCTGCCGAGGTTGTCGCTTTCATGATCCTCGCCGGTTGGAAGCTCTATCCCTGCGAAGGGAGCAATCCGCAGGGTCCGGCCCAGCCAGTCCTGGCGAAACACCGTGTAACGACCGAACAGGCTGATATCGCCCAAACCACTCGTACTTCGCGCACGCCTTGCGCCATTCTCGATCAGCTCCAGATTCTTCTCGACGTCGGGGATGACTCCGAATAGGGCTAGGTCCGGCGTCGCTCCATAGCCGAGCACGGAGATAAGCGCCCAGGCTGTGCGGTCCCGGTCAGCACCGCTAGGGTCGGCGCCGGATTGTTCCAGAACGAATTGTTCCCGAAACACAAACTCGCCTTTTGCGACCGGCAGCGCCGTGTTGAAAGACTGCGGTGCCGCCTGCGCCGTCGCGGCCCAGACCATGGCAAGCGTAAAAGTTAAAAAAAAGCCGGGACGATTCTTCATTCGTCCGTTCCCGTGGGCTTGAACCCGCTCAGCGTGAATCCGGCGGCCTTGACGGCTCTTCTGGCGGTCTTCTCATCGAGGGTCGAGCCGTCCCGCATGGTCACGGTTACGATGCCTGAGCGTATATCGGTTGCGACTCCTTCAACCCCTTCGATAGTGTCCAGTTGCTTCTCGATACCGTAGGCGCAGAACGGGCAGGCGAGGCCGGCAACCTCAATTTCGTAACTTGGCCCGGCGGCCCATGTATTCGCCGAACTTAAAGAGAATACGAGGGTAAAGAGAAGCACCCGCAATGCGCTACACATGATCCCGATCCCTGAAACTTTGGATAACGAAAATCTATCTGCCATGCGCGTGTTTGCCGAAAAATTTGATGAATTTTCCCAATATCCACTCCGGCAACAGCCAAAGAACGGCAAAACCCGCCACGATGCTGCCCCACAACCAGATCCAGCCATTGGGACCCAGCGAGAAAATCCCAAAACCGTGCAGGACCATGGGGGCTGCCAGGACAAGAAAGAAGGGGCCGGTAAAGTAGCAGTGCGTCCGGCCGCAGCGCGCCGCATTCACAAGGCAGGCTACGCCCATCCATAGCAGGGCGGCGGTTCCGATCAGAGTCCGCGCGAGAGGGGGCAAAAAGACGGTGACGACCAATGCTGCCATTGGCAATCCCCATGCGACGGCATAGCTGCGGGCGTTGCCAACCCAGTCTTTTTTCCCATCCCCAGCTTTGTCCATGGTTCCCATTTTACACCGCGCAGCAGGACAGTTTCGTCACATCCCTGTCGAAGGCGAGCGCGGCAAGTTTCAGGCCCTCGACCGTCGTCAGGTAGGGGAAGATCATGTCCGTGAGGTCGGCAATGGTGAGATTGTGGCGAATGGCCAGCGCCGCCGTCTGGATGCTGTCGGCGCCTTCCGGGGCAAGAATATGCGCCCCCAGCAGACGGTTGGTTGGCGCGTCGGCTACCAGCTTGATCAGGCCGCGGGTATCGCGCGCCGCCAACGCGCGGGGGACGCGATCAAGTGGCAGCACAGAAATTCGCGTCTCATGGCCGCGCGCGCGTGCCTCGGCTTCCGTCCACCCAACGCCGGCCACCTGCGGGTCCGTAAACACCACCCATGGCATCGCGTGATTGTTGTAGCTCCGTGTGTCACCAAGCGCATTTTTTGCAGCAATTCCAGCGCCATATGCGGCCATGTAAACAAATAAGTTTAAGCCCGTCACGTCGCCGGCGGCGTAGATATTCGGTTGGCTGGTTTGCATGTGATTGTCCACACGGATTGTTCCATCTCTGTTTAACGCGATGCCCGCTTCCTTCAGCCCAAGCCCGCCGGTGTTGGGCGTGCGCCCGGTGGCAACCAGCAGCCGTTCGGTCGTGATGGTTTGTGTTTTTTCATCCTCCAGGACGGTGAAGGCGATCCCGTCACCTGTGCGCGCAAGGCTTCGATAGGTCAGCCCACACCGCACCGCAATGCCTTCTTCGACGAGGCAATGGGTTAGCGCTTCCGAGATTTCCGGCTCGGCGCTGGGCAATAGACGGCTCCGGCAGGTCAGGGTCACTTCGACGCCGAGGCGGGCGAACATCTGCGCTTGTTCGCACCCGATGTAACCGCCGCCGATCACAAGCAGGGATTTCGGCAGAAATTCCAATTCCATCGCGGTGGTGCTGGTGAGGGCGGGTACGTCTTCGATGCCAGCTATCGCAGGCAGCGCCGGTCGCGCGCCGGTTGCAATCACCAGCTTTGCGGCCTGTATAAGATCTCCGTTCACGACCACACCGTTATCGGCGAGGCGGGCCGGGCCTTCAAGATAGTTCAGCGTCTCGTAGCGAGGCAGCAGGTCTTTGTATTTTTCCTGGCGAAGAGAGGCGACCAGCGCATCTTTCTGCCGGACGAGCGCGCGCCAGTCCACCAGCCGTCCCTCGGCCCGAAGGCCTTCGAAGCGGCTGGCAGTATGTGCCTGATGTACGGCTTCGGCAGCGCGAATCAGGGTTTTCGAGGGCACGCAGCCAACGTTTACGCAAGTGCCGCCGATGGTTCCGTGCCCGATCAGCGCCACCTGGGCACCTTGTTCCGCCGCCGTGATCGCCGCCGAAAAACCGGCTGCGCCTGCTCCGATAACGGCGAGGTCATAACCGCCTTTGGGGGAGGTATGGGGCCTGTGCGTCATGGCGCTTTTTTTGCGTTAGAGCAATCCTTTCCGCGCCGCTGGCGCAGGTAAACGCCATAGGCGATCAGCCCCAGAAAACCGAGCAGCGCCGGCAACAGCACATGGTCGAGCCATCCCACCCATGCCGACAGCCCCAGCACGCCCAGCAGCAACACCAGCGCAGGCGTGAAGCAGCAGATGGCAACGAGAACAGAGCCAATGATGCCGGTCTGCAAAATTGCGCGATCCTTCATGTCCAGGGGTTCCTTTCTTAAGTAATTTTCCTTCAAAAGCTTCGTAGCAACGGTGCGAGGGCGGGGAAGGCGACGACCGCTAGGATCAGTGCGGTTGCTGTCCAGAGAGCGAGCGGCACCAGCCGTTGCCGCAGCGGATATGTGCAGGCTGTATCCTCTGCGCACGTGGTTTTCGGGTTACGGTAGGTGAGATAGAATCCGTAGCCCAACAACGGTAACGTTCCGGCGATGAAATAGGACTGGTAAGGGGCGAACACCGCCAAATTTCCGACCCATGCGCCGCCGATACCAAGACTAAACAAGGCCAGCGGCAGGACGCAGCAAGTTGAGGCGCCCAACGCACCGGCGACACTGCCGACGGCAACCCAGGTTCGGTGCTTCTCTTGGGCCATGTCTAATCATTCCTCATTGTGCGATTCCCTTGGCCATCTTCCACGGTCTTGTGTTAAAGATAGGATCTGTAGTTACTACAGGTACAAGGGGCTTTTTTATGGCCATCTTCATTGGGGAATTGTCGCGGAAAACCGGCGTGAACATCGAAACGATCCGCTACTATGAGCGGATCGGCGTGCTATCAAAACCGCCGCGTAGCGAGGGTGGGCATCGCATCTATGCGGAGGAACATCTAAAGCGGCTGACGTTCGTTCACCGGGCTCGTGAACTTGGGTTCGCGTTGGCTGAGATACGGGCGTTGCTGTCCCTTGCCGATGGTGGCGATTATGCCTGCGATGAGGTTCGCGATATGACGCGGCATCACCTCCGCGCGGTCCGGCGACGCATAACCGACCTGCGGCGGATGGCGCGTGTGCTTCGCGACGTCGTTGCCGAATGCGAGGGCGGAAACGTACCCGACTGTCCCATTCTTGATGCCCTGTTCGAAGGCCGGGGTTCGGCGGATCGCGCTTAGAACCGGTCCATGGCGAAGGGTCCGGTTTCAATCTGTGGCTTTTGGCCTGCAATCAGATCGGCCAGGATTTGTCCGGAACCTGCCGCCATCGTCCAGCCATAGGTCCCATGGCCGGTGTTCAGGAAGAGGTTCGAAAACGGCGTCGGGCCTATGATGGGCAGGGTGTCGGGGGTAAGCGGGCGCAACCCGGCCCAATAGGTTGGTTTGCTTTGATCGACGGTGCCGGGGAAAATGGCCTCCAGCTCTTTGGCCATGGCGGCGCAAGGCTCCGGCTCGATTGTGGGGTCGTAGCCCGTGAAGATAGCCGTGCCTGCCACCCGCAGGCGATCGCCAAAGCGGCTGAAGACAAGCTTTTTGCTTTCGTCGGTGATGCTTCGGGAAGGGGCGCGGTTGCCAGCACCGTTGCGAATGGGAAGCGTGATGGAATGCCCCTTGGTCGGACAGATGGGAAGGTTGATGCCAAGCGGGCGAAGAAGAAGGGGGCTGTAGCTTCCTAGGGAAACCACGACAACGTCCGTTGTCAGGCTTTCACGGTCGGTGATCACCCGTTCGATGCGGTCGCCTTGGGAGACCAGTTTTTCAACGCTGTGGCCGAATTTAAAGACGGCACCAAGACGGCGCGCCGCCTCGGTCAGCTTGACGGTGAATTGATGGGCATCGCCGCTTTCGTCATCGGGAGAATAGATGGCACCGGCCAGTTCCTCGGCGATGGGTGTCAGGGACGGCTCCAGGGCCAGGCAGGCGTCAATGTCGAGGGCGCGCAGATTGGCCCCAAGCGCGTTCATCGTTTCCAGGCGCTGGCGCGTGCGGTTGAAGGCGCGCCCATGGCGATAGATTTTCAGAATGCCGTCGGTCTGCATGTCATAGCTGATGCCGGTTGTCGCACGGATGTTGCGAAGCTGCTCGCGGCTGTAGAGGGCGATCTGAAGGGCGCGCTCCAAATTCCTGGCCGAGGGCCGGGTTGCGCAATTTTCTAGAAAACGCAACGCCCATCCCCAGAAATCGGCACCGGCGCGCAGGCGCAGGGCAAGCGGCGGGTTTTTTCGGCCAAGCCATCGAAGCAACTGCCGGGGGACTTCCGGGTTGGCCCAGGGTTCGGCGAGGCCGGCCGATATTTGGCCGCCATTGGCGAAGCTCGTTTCCTCGCCAGGTCCGGACTGGCGATCGACAAGCGTCACCTCATGCCCGGCACGCGAGAGGCAATAGGCGGATGTGACACCGACGACGCCTCCTCCCAGCACCAGCACCTTCACGATTTTCTCCCAAGCGATGTTCCAAGCCCTTCCGCTATATAGCGGTTCCGCATTCGGCGTGCAGACTTTTCCGGAGGTTGGATTCCAGACGACAGCCGCCCCGTCGCTACGTTATCCTTGGCGTCGATGGAGATGGATAAAGATCGGTTGGAAAACGCGCTGTTTCGCGTGACTGAAGCCACCGCAGTGGATCGGGCTTCTGTGGCGGCAGGGGTTTCCGGCGCCCAATTGATGGCTGCGGCTGGTGCCGCCGCCGCCCTGGAAATCGTTCGCCGCTGGTCGCCATGCCCAACGATTGTCTTGTGTGGCCATGGCAACAATGGCGGAGATGGCTTTGTTATCGCTGAGGAATTGCGCAAGAAAGGCTGGCCGGTTCGGGTGGCATTGCTTGGCCCCCTTGCCCGTTTGCGTGGGGACGCTGAGGCCAATGCCCTTCGCTGGCAGGGCGGTGCTGAGGCAGGGGAAATTCTGCCGCTGACGCCAGAGGTTCTCGACGGGGCTGAGCTTGTCGTCGATGCGCTTTTCGGGGCCGGGCTGGACCGGCCCATCGAAGGCATTGCCCGGGCCGTGGTTGAAGCAATCAACGCCTTGGGCCTTCCCTGCGTGGCCATCGATATACCAAGCGGTGTCCATGGCGATACGGGCGAAGTCCTTGGCGCAGCGCCGCAATCACTTCTGACCGTCACCTCCATCGGCAAAAAACCAGGCCATTTTCTGCTGCCCGGGCGCGAAATGGCGGGAGACGTCGTGCTTGTGGACATCGGCGCGCCCGAAACGGCTTTTTCCGGCATCGATCCAAGCGTGTTCGCGAACGATCCGGCGCTTTGGCGTCGCCGTTATCCCTGGCCGGGGGTAACGGACCACAAACACAGCCGCGGCCATGTCGTTGTCGTCGGCGGTGGCGTCATGACCGGCGCGGCCCGGCTGGCGGCGCGGGCGGCGCTGCGCATCGGTGCCGGCCTGGTCACCGTGGCCAGCCCGCCGGAGGCGGTGCCGATCTATGCTGCGGAAAGCCCAAGTCTGCTCATCCATCCGGTGCTGAGCGACGAAGATTTTCAGGATCTCGTCGCCGATCTGGGCAAGCGGGCCTTCCTGGTGGGGCCCGGCAACGGGGTGACGAAAGGAACGCGGGCGAACGTGCTGGCCGTCCTCGCCACGGGGAGGCCCTGTGTGCTGGATGCCGACGCGCTCACCGTCTTTGGCCCTTCGCCCGAGGCGCTTTTCGAAGCAATCCGGGGGCCGGTTGTGCTGACCCCTCATGAAGGGGAATTCGCCCGCCTTTTCGGGGTGAGAGGGGACAAGCTGACCCAGGCCCGCGAGGCGGCCCGGCAAAGTGGTGCCGTCGTGCTGCTGAAGGGGGCCGATAGCGTCATCGCCGCACCGACGGGCCAGGCGATCATCAACGCGAATGCGCCGCCAAGTCTGGCCACGGCAGGTTCCGGGGACGTTCTGGCGGGCATGATTCTGGGATTGCTGGCCCAGGGAATGGCACCCTTTGATGCCGCCGCCGCCGCTGCCTGGCTTCATGGCGAGACGGCGGCCCTTGTCGGTGCGGGCCTTATTTCGGAGGATTTGCCGGAAAATTTGCCAAGGGTCTTGTCAAACTTGCAAAAACCCCGTTAACCTTACCGGGTTATTAATTCACCGTTCTAAAATTTTGCTGCAATTTCCTACAGTTTGTAGGCATTGCTTTACCTTTTCTTAAAACAGAATGCCTAAGTTTCTGCGTAAGAGTTTAGGACGTAGGTATGTATTGTTGCAGGTAGCGCAAAATGAATTTTAACTTACGATCAAAGGAAGAGTACGGCGAAGCACCGGACGTTGAGGCCGGGTACGTTTTTCGTTGCCCTCGCACAGGGACCGTCGTTGAGACGGCGAAAGTCCTTTCCGTTCGTGTGGATTCATACGGCATTCCCCACGTGAGCTATCAGGTCCGTATCCGCCGCGCCAATCACGACATGCGAGACGGTCCCCGCATGTTGGCTCTGAAATCTTTCACCAGACGCTATACGGAACGCGTTCACTAAGCTTCGCGTGTGTGGCCCTTGCGACCTTCATTCCCAATCTTTTCCCCGGTCYTTCGCGTTGTCTTTGGTTTCCAATTTCTGGCCACGACCACCGGGCCGGTCGCCAATCAGGCCAAACGCTTACACCGCCATGCCGGTCATGCTATAAGCCGCCGGGGTTCGGTTGACGCCATGGTGGAAGCCGGAGTASCCATGCGGGCGTGGTGGAACTGGTAGACACGTCAGATTTAGGATCTGGTGACGCAAGTCGTGGGGGTTCAAATCCCTCCGCCCGCACCAGGGGTTTTGTATTTTTGTCGGCTGTATGGCCGATTTTGATTCCAACGAGCGAATGAGAGACGAATGGAAGTGCTGGAAATACAGGCGAAAGGCCTGAAACGTGAATTCAAAATTACGGTTCCTGTGGCGGATATCACGGGAAAGGTCGATGCGAAGCTGAAAGAAATTTCTGCGACCGCGAATCTGCCCGGCTTTCGCAAGGGCCATGTGCCCCTGTCGCTGCTGCGTGGAAAATATGGGAAACAGCTGCTTTCGGAAGTCGTTCAGAGAGCAACGGCAGAGGCGGTGCAGGGTTTGCTGAAAGATCGCAATCTGCGGCCAGCCGCCCAGCCCCATGTGGCCATCTCCGCTTTTCCGGACGGAAAAGATCTGGAATTTACGCTCACGCTTGAACTCATTCCCGAGATCGATTTTATGGATTTTACAAAAATCGAGATCGAGCGGCTCGAACCCGTCATCAATGAGAAAGCCGTCGAAGAGGCGATGGCGAACGCCGCCGCCGGACAGCGGCGTCATGGGCCTCTTTCCAAGGCACGCCCTGCGGCGATGGGCGATCTTGTGACCATTGACTTTCTCGGTCGTCTTGGGGATGTGCCGTTCGATGGCGGGACCGCCGAAAATCAGCAATTAGAACTTGGCGGTGGTCAATTCATTCCAGGCTTTGAAGAGCAACTCGTCGGCGCGAAAGCGGGCGATAGCCTCACCGTCACCCTGAATTTTCCGGACACCTATCCCGCCGAAAACCTGGCTGGAAAGGAAGCAACTTTTGATGTGACCGTAAAAGAAATTCAGGAACGCATCCCCTTTGCTGTTGACGATGATCTGGCGAAGGCGTTCGGACTTGAAAATCTTGATCAGCTGCGGACGCAGATGAAGGAAAACCTCGAACAGGAATACAAGAATGTCTCTGCCGTGCGCGAGAAGCGGGAATATCTCGGCATTCTGGCGGAGGGACATGATTTCGACCTGCCGCAAGGGGTTGTCGAGGCAGAATTCGAGGCGGTCTGGGAACAGGTGCAGGGACGTCGCGAGCAGCAAAAGCTGGCCAAGGAGCAAGGGGCTACAGACGAAGACGAATTCGAAGGCAAGGACGATGCGACGCTGAAAGAAGAATACCGCGACGTTGCTGAACGCCGGGTGCGGCTGGGCCTGTTGCTGTCCGAAATCGGCACCAAATACGATGTGTCCCTTACCCAGGAAGAGATTAACGAGGGCGTGCAGGCGGAAGCGCGCCACCACCCGGGTCAGGAACAGCAGGTATTTGAGTACTTCCAGAAGAACCCCGATGCCCTACAGCGGTTAATCGCGCCTGTTTTCGAAAAGAAGATGGTTGGCTTTCTGGTGGAGATGGCAAAGATTACGACGCGGAAGGTTGCGCCCGATGAGCTGATGAATGCCGTTCAGGCAACCATGGAACAGGCCATCGGCAAGACCGAGAAGAAGACGGCAACGCCTAAGAAGAAGGCGGCGAAAGCAGTAAAAAGCAAAAAGGACGCAGACAAGCCGGCAAAGTCTGCCAAGCCCGCCAAGGCCGCCAAGGCCGCCAAGGCCAAAAAGAAGGAAACGGCGGAAAAACCCAAGAAAAAAGCCGCAGCAAAAGCGAAGAAATAAAAAAACGGGGTGCAATCAATGGGCGACTTGAACGAACCAAATATGAATTTGTTAATCCCCATGGTTGTCGAGCAGACGAACCGTGGCGAGCGCGCGTATGACATTTTCTCCCGACTGCTGAAGGAGCGAATTGTCTTCCTTACGGGTGGGATTGACGATGCCTGTGCAAGTTTGATCTGTGCGCAATTGCTGTTTCTCGAATCCGAGAACCCAGGCAAGGATATTTTCATTTACATCAACTCGCCGGGCGGCCTCGTTACGGCAGGATTGGCGATCTACGACACGATGCAGTACATCCGACCGGATATTGCGACGGTTTGTATCGGGCAGGCGTCGTCGATGGGTTCGCTTCTCCTTACCGCCGGCGCGAAAAAGAAGCGCTATGCGTTGCCGAACGCCCGGATCATGCTTCACCAGCCGTCCGGTGGCACCCAGGGGCAGGCGACGGACATTGCGATTCACGCCAAAGAAATCCTTGCCCTGCGTGAGCGTCTTAACAAGATTTACATGGAGCATACCGGCCAGTCCCTGGACGTGATTGAAGACGCCGTCGAGCGGGATAAATTTTATTCGCCGGAAGAGGCGTTAGCGTTTGGATTGATCGATGAGGTGGTCAAAAATCGCCCAATTGTTGAAAAAGACTAGCCTATTCAATGGGAAACGTAAGTTTGTTGTGTGATTACTCAGGTTAGGGCTTTGCTGATTTCATCAAGACACGTGCCTATAAAAGGTACTTTTGTTATCATTTTCCTTACCGGTCTTGTCTAGGTTTTGACATTGTAGGGTAAGGTGGACTAGGGCTAGCATGTTGGTTGAACTAGGAATGGCGGCGTTATGAGCAAAACGGTCAGCGGCGATTCAAAAAACACGCTTTACTGCTCGTTCTGTGGGAAAAGCCAGCACGAGGTCCGCAAACTCATTGCCGGACCGACCGTCTTTATTTGTGACGAGTGCGTTGAGCTCTGCATGGACATTATCCGTGAAGAGAGCAAGAGCACGCTTATAAAATCCCAGGATGGGGTTCCGACGCCAAAAGAGATCTACACGGTGCTCAACGACTACGTTATCGGACAGGAGCACGCGAAGCGGGTTCTTTCCGTTGCCGTTCATAATCACTACAAGCGGCTTGGTCATGGGATTGGGTCCGATGAGGTCGAGCTTGCGAAGTCGAATATTCTGCTCGTAGGGCCGACGGGTTGTGGAAAAACGCTGCTTGCCCAAACCCTGGCGCGCATCCTTGACGTGCCCTTTACGATGGCGGACGCCACAACCCTGACAGAGGCGGGGTATGTCGGCGAGGATGTCGAAAACATTATTCTCAAGCTGCTTCAGGCGGCCGACTACAATGTCGAGCGGGCTCAGCGGGGCATTGTCTATATCGACGAGGTCGACAAGATTTCCCGCAAGTCGGACAACCCATCCATCACCCGGGATGTTTCCGGCGAGGGCGTCCAGCAGGCGCTGCTGAAAATCATGGAGGGCACGGTTGCTTCCGTACCGCCCCAGGGCGGTCGCAAGCATCCGCAGCAGGAATTCCTGCAGGTGGATACGACGAACATTCTATTCATCTGCGGCGGTGCCTTTTCGGGCCTGGAACGGATCATTTCGGCGCGCGGGCGAGGATCGGCCGTCGGCTTCGGCGCGGATGTGCGAGGCCCGGATGATCGCCAGATGGGCGAAATCCTGCACGATGTCGAACCAGAGGATTTGCTGAAATTTGGCCTGATCCCGGAATTTATCGGGCGGCTTCCGGTGATTGCGACATTAGAGGATTTAGACGAAGAGGCGCTGGTGGAAATCCTGACGAAGCCGAAGAATGCTCTCATCAAGCAATATGAACGGTTGTTCAATATGGAGGACGTCCAGCTTACCTTCACCGAGGATGCCCTGCAGGAAATTTCCAAACGGGCGATCCGGCGCAAGACCGGCGCACGTGGACTGCGCTCGATTCTGGAAGCGAATTTGCTGGATACGATGTTTGAACTTCCTGGCCTGGATGGGGTTGAAGAAGTTGTCATCAACCGGGAAATTGTCGAAGGTCGTTCCAAGCCTCTCTATATCTATGCGGATCGGCGGACCGATGTCGAGACGAGCGCTTAAGGTCTGGGCGTGACTCCGGGCAAACTTTTAAAAAAAGCTCGAAAATGGGGTGCGGCGAAGCCATATAAGCGTCGCCCTGAAACGCCATAGGTAAAAGCATGAACGATCCGAGCACAGGCGTCCTTTATCCGATCCTTCCGTTACGCGACATTGTCGTGTTCCCGCACATGATCGTGCCGCTTTTTGTGGGGCGGGAACGGTCCGTGCGGGCGTTGGAAGAGGTCATGAAGGGGGACAAGAAGATCCTGCTTGTGACTCAGAAAGACGCCGGAAAGGATGACCCGGAGGCGGGAGACATCTATACGGTCGGCACGATCGGGACAGCGCTGCAATTGCTGAAATTACCGGATGGGACCGTCAAGGTTTTGGTGGAAGGGTCGCGCCGCGCGCGAATTCTTCACCATACCCAGACCGATCCATTCTTCCAGGCCTATGTGGAAGAGATTGAGGATAAGGTCGAAAAGACGGAAGAAGTGGAGGCGCTGACCCGCACGGTGATTTCTCAATTTGAGCAATATGTGAAGCTCAACAAGAAAATTCCACCGGAGGTTCTTGTCTCCGTCAACCAGATTGATAACCCGTCAAAGCTGGCCGATACGATTTCCTCGCATCTGGCGCTGAAAATTCCGGAAAAGCAGGTGCTGGTCGAACTCGTTTCCGTTACGGAGCGGCTGGAACGGATTTGTTCGATGATGGAGGCCGAGATCGGCGTCCTGCGGGTTGAAAAGCGGATCCGCAGCCGCGTGAAGCGGCAAATGGAGAAGACGCAGCGCGAGTATTATCTGAACGAGCAGATGAAGGCGATTCAGAAGGAGCTTGGTGAATCCGAAGACGGTCGGGACGAGATCGGAGAGCTTGAGGACCGGGTTCGTAAAACAAAATTCAGCAAGGAAGCCCGAGAAAAGGCGACGTCTGAGCTGAAAAAGCTACGCACGATGAGTCCGATGTCGGCCGAGGCGACGGTGGTTCGCAATTATTTGGACTGGTTGCTCAGCATCCCATGGGGAAAGCGTTCGAAAGTTAATCGGGATATTCGCGCTGCAGCGCGAATTCTCGATGAGGATCACTATGGGCTTGAAAAGGTCAAAGAGCGGATTCTTGAATATTTGGCCATTCAGCAGCGCTCCAAGAAAATTCGCGGCCCCATTCTGTGCCTGGTTGGGCCTCCTGGCGTCGGCAAGACGTCGCTTGGCAAATCGATCGCCCGGGCAACGGGACGCAATTTCGTGCGTGTCTCCCTTGGCGGTGTGCGTGACGAGGCGGAAATCCGAGGCCATCGTCGGACCTATATCGGTTCGATGCCGGGGAAGATTATCCAGTCGATGAAGAAGATGAAGTCGGTCAACCCGCTGTTCCTGCTTGACGAGGTGGATAAGCTTGGATCCGATTTCCGTGGCGACCCATCTTCGGCGCTTCTCGAAGTGCTGGACCCCGAGCAGAATTCGACCTTTCAGGATCACTACCTGGAAGTTGATTACGACCTCTCCAACATCATGTTTGTGACGACGGCAAACACGCTACGTATGTCCAAGCCGTTGATGGACCGGATGGAGATTATCCGCCTTTCCGGCTACACTGAGGATGAAAAGCTCGAAATTGCAAAGCGCCATCTGATCCCCAAGCAGATAAAAGCGAATGCCATGAAGAAAGGCGAATGGTCAATTTCGAGCGATGCGCTGCTGAACCTCATTCGCTATTACACGCGTGAGGCGGGCGTTCGCAATCTTGAGCGTGAGATCGCCAACCTTATGCGGAAGGCGGTAAAAGAAATCCTGATGAAGAACAAGAAGCGGGTGTCCATCACGCGCACAAATCTTGAAAAATATGCCGGAATTCGTCGCTATCGTTTTGGCGAGACGGAACTTAATGATCTTGTCGGTGTTGTGACGGGCCTTGCCTGGACGGAAGTTGGTGGCGAGCTGCTTACCATTGAAGCTGTCACGATGCGGGGCAAGGGAAACGTCAAGCACACAGGCCAGTTGGGCAGTGTGATGCAGGAATCGGTAGAGGCCGCTCGCAGCTATGTTCGCTCGCGGATGCTGGATTTTGGCATTCGACCGGATATCTTTAGCAAAAGGGATATCCACGTTCATGTGCCGGAGGGGGCGACGCCAAAGGATGGGCCCTCTGCCGGGGTGGCCATGTGCGTAGCAATTATCTCGGCGCTTACCGGTATTGCCGTGCGAAAAGATGTTGCCATGACCGGCGAAATTACGTTGCGCGGACGCGTTCTACCTATCGGCGGGCTTAAGGAAAAGCTTCTGGCGGCGCTGCGTGGGGGCGTAAAAACGGTATTGATTCCAAGGGAAAACGAGAAAGACCTCGCGGATGTTCCTAAGAATATCAAGCGTGATCTTAAGATCATCCTGACCGGCACCGTGGATGAGGTTCTGGAAAATGCGCTTGTTCAGCCATTGACCCCGATCGAGTGGCAGGAGAAGGACGATATCGAAGCCGTGGTGCAGAAAAAGGAACCGGGTGTTGTCGGCGACGTCGTCAAGCACTGACTTGACCTTGTCTGGCCGTGTCGCCGACCTTAGAAAAACCTCATAAAAAGACGTTTCCTTGATTGACGTGCCTTTCGGCGCACCATAAACTTTCAACGCTTACTACACCATTGGGATGCCCATCTCATCCTGACAAAGGGGGCGATGACGTGAATAAAAACGATCTTATTGATTCTGTTGCTAGCAGGTCTGGTTTTTCAAAGGCGGATAGCGCTCGTGCGGTTGACAGCGTTTTCGGTGTTATTTCCGACAGTTTGAAAGAGGGGACAGAAGTTCGTCTCGTCGGATTTGGTACTTTCAGCGTTGCGAACCGTGCAGCCTCGAAGGGTAGAAACCCGCGCACCGGTGAAGTCATTGATATTCCGGCGTCGAAACAGCCAAAATTTAAGGCCGGCAAGGGGTTAAAAGAAGTTGTAAACAACTGATTTTAAATAGACTCTCATGTTTTTACATTGGAGTTTAACAATGTCGACCGCCTTAAAAGGCGGTCGACATTGTTTTTAGTCTTTGGTTCTTAGCGCTTGGTTTTTGGTGTTAGAAAAGGAAAAATCAAACGCCAACGCATTAACCGCCAATGCATTTATGGGCGATTAGCTCAGCTGGGAGAGCATCTCGTTTACACCGAGAGGGTCGGCGGTTCGATCCCGTCATCGCCCACCATTGTCCTTTTTTTCGAAGTTTTTTTCGCAATAAGATGATGAACAGACGCCATTGCCTTGACCCCAGGACGGCGAAGGGGTACTGAGGCTGGCTTCCAAGGCAATGGGGGTGTAGCTCAGTTGGTTTAGAGCGCCGGCCTGTCACGCCGGAGGTCGCGGGTTCGAGTCCCGTCACTCCCGCCATTGCTTTTCACCGATGCTTTTCTAGCCTCCTGTTCAGGGCGCGTATCGGTGCTGCCTTTTCATTGAGGCATTTCTATCAGGGCATGTCGAAAAAATAGTGGTTTTGGCGTCAAACGCCCTTTTTTCCTAATTTGCTCGCCGCTATACTCGGCGCGTGCTCGCCAAGGGTAGGCGTACCAAGGCCTTTTGTGGGTATCTGTTGTTGGGGTGAGTAGGAGACGGTTTTAATGGAAGCGTTGCTTCAGGAATATCTTCCAATCCTGTTGTTTCTTGGCATCGCCGGCGGAGTTGCCGCCGCGGCGCTGATCGCGTCCTATGTTCTTGCGCCCCAGCGTCCGGATGCTGAGAAACTTTCGGCGTATGAATGTGGATTCGAGCCGTTTGAAGATGCGCGTGACAAATTCGATGTTCGTTTCTGCCTTGTCGCCATTCTTTTTATTATCTTCGATCTTGAGGTGGTGTTTCTTTTTCCATGGGCCGTCAGCCTGGGAGAAATTGGTCTCTTCGGTTTCTGGTCGATGATGGTTTTTCTCGCAATTTTGACCATTGGTTTCATCTACGAATGGCGGAAGGGGGGGCTTGAATGGGAATAGGCACCCGTGACCACAGTTCGTCCTTTGCGGGTGCCTTGCCGCAGGGGCCGGATCAGGACGCAATTCTAAAACAGGTAACTCGCGAACTCGACGATCGTGGTTTCGTTATGGCCCAGGCGGACAAACTTGCGAATTGGGCGCGCACGGGATCGCTTTGGCCGATGACCTTTGGGCTTGCCTGTTGCGCGGTCGAGATGATTCACAGCGCCTGTAGTCGCTATGACCTTGATCGTTTTGGCATCGTCTTTCGGCCCTCACCGCGTCAGGCGGACGTCATGATTGTGGCGGGCACGCTGGTCAACAAGATGGCGCCGGCGTTACGGAAAGTTTACGACCAGATGGCCGAGCCGCGATGGGTTATTTCCATGGGGTCCTGTGCAAATGGTGGTGGTTATTATCACTATTCGTACGCCGTCGTTCGCGGTTGCGATCGCATCGTGCCGGTGGATATTTACGTTCCCGGCTGTCCGCCGACGGCGGAGGCGCTGCTTTATGGCATTCTGCAACTTCAGAAGAAAATACGTCGTACCGGAACTCTTGCCCGTTAATCAGGCCTGATTTGTAGAACATGGACGAAGCACTCAAGGAACTCAGCGATATGATCCAGGCCGCGTTGCCGGATCAGGTGATCGAAACCCAGATCGCGCATGGCGAACTGATGATCGTGGTGCCGGCCCAGTCCATTGTAAAGATCTTGGGCTTTCTTCGAGACAATGCGAATTGCCAATTCAGTATTTTAGTAGATGTTTGCGGCGTTGATTATCCGGAACGTGAAAAGCGTTTTGAGGTCGTCTACAACCTTTTGAGCCTGGAACAGAATCAGCGAATTCGCGTGAAAGCTTCTGTGGGCGAGGACGAAACCATTCCGTCGGTCGTCGGTGTGTACAGCGCGGCGAATTGGTGGGAGCGTGAGGCTTGGGATCTTTACGGTATCTTTTTCTCCGAACATCCGGACCTTCGCCGAATTCTTACGGATTATGGCTTCGAAGGCCATCCGCTGCGCAAGGATTTTCCGCTCACCGGATTCGTCGAACTGCGTTACGACGAGGCGCAGAAGCGCGTTGTCTATGAGCCAGTCAAGCTGACACAGGAATTTCGGTCTTTCGATTTCATGAGTCCGTGGGAAGGAACAGAAATTTTGCTTCCGGGCGATGAAAAAGCGGACGGTCAAGAGGGCGGGAAACGCAGCTGATGGCGGAAGCGCGGATTCAAAACTATACGATTAATTTTGGGCCTCAGCATCCGGCAGCGCATGGGGTGCTTCGCCTTGTGCTTGAACTGGATGGCGAAATTGTGGATCGCGCGGACCCGCATATCGGGTTGTTGCACCGTGGCACCGAAAAACTGATCGAACATAAATCCTATTTACAGGCCGTTCCTTATTTTGACCGTCTCGATTACGTATCGCCGATGTGTCAGGAGCATGCCTTCGCGCTTGCTGTGGAAAAGCTTCTAGATCTTGACGTGCCGCTACGTGGTCAGTACATCCGTGTCCTGTTCAGCGAAATCACGCGCATCCTTAATCACCTGCTCAACATCACCACGATGGCGCTCGACGTGGGCGCAATGACGCCGGTCTTGTGGGGATTCGAAGAGCGTGAAATTTTGATGGAATTCTACGAGCGCGTCTCCGGCGCCAGGCTGCACGCGGCCTATTTCCGTCCGGGCGGCGTTGGCCGTGATATGCCTGCGGGCCTGGCGGAAGATATCCATGAATTCATAGAGCGTTTTCCGAAAGTAATCGACGACATCGAATCGCTGTTGACCGAGAACCGTATTTTCAAACAGCGGACGGTTGACATTGGCGTGGTGACAGCAGCGGAGGCAATGGACTGGGGCTTTACCGGTCCGATGCTGCGCGGGTCGAACATTGCCTGGGATCTGCGCAAGGCACAGCCTTACGACGTTTACGCCGAGATGGATTTCGATGTGCCGGTTGGCCTGAAGGGAGACTGCTACAGCCGCTATCTTCTGCGGGTCGAGGAAATGCGCCAAAGCCTTCGTATTATGACGCAATGTCTTGAAAAAATGCCGGCAGGTGCCGTTCGCGATACCAGCGCGAAGGTTAGTCCGCCATCGCGCGGCGAGATGAAACGCTCGATGGAAGCGCTCATCCACCACTTCAAGCTTTATACCGAGGGCTATCACGTGCCAGCAGGCGAAACCTATACCGCCGTTGAGGCACCGAAAGGCGAATTTGGCGTTTATCTCGTATCGGATGGGACAAACAAGCCCTATCGCTGCAAGATACGTGCGCCGGGTTTTGCTCATATGCAGGGACTCGACATGATGAGCCGGGGGCACATGCTGGCCGATGTCAGCGCGATTATCGGCAGTCTGGATATTGTTTTCGGTGAGGTGGATCGATGAGCGGCCCTTCGAAAAAAACGCCCGTCGATCCGGGCGCGTTTGTTTTCTCGGGGCCCAATCAGACGAAGGTTGAGAGGATCCTCGCAAAATATCCGGAAGAACGTCAGGCAAGTGCTGTGCTTCCCTTGCTGGACCTTGCCCAACGCCAATCCGGCGGCTGGCTTCCCCGCGCTGCGATGGATCACGTCGCCGAATTTCTTTCCATGCCGCCGATCCGGGTCTATGAAGTTGCCACCTTCTACACGATGTTCAATCTGAAACCGGTTGGCGAACATTTTATCCAGATCTGCACGACAACGCCCTGCTGGTTGCGCGGATCCGGCGACATTGTTCGCGCGTGCAAGGAAACCCTTGGAATCGGCCCAGGTGAGACGACGGAAGATGGAAAATTCACCGTTGCCGAGGCCGAATGTCTTGGCGCATGTGTGAACGCGCCGATGATCCAGATTGGTGATGATTATTACGAAGATTTGGACCCTGAAGGCATGAAGAAGATTTTGGAGCTGTTGCAGCGTGGCGAAAAGCCAACACCTGGTTCGCAAACCGGGCGTCGTTGCGGTGCGCCGCAATCGGGGCCAAAGACGCTTCTTACGACCGCTTCCGGCACGACCGTTTCTGAAAAGGAAAACGTCTGATGCTGCGTGACGAAGACCGTATTTTTACAAACCTCTATGGGATTGAGGCTTTTGGTCTGAACGGCGCGCGTCAGCGCGGCGATTGGCAGAACACGAAGGCGATTCTGGAAAAAGGCCGCGAAACGATCATTGAGGAAATGAAGAATTCCGGCTTGCGCGGTCGCGGTGGCGCGGGGTTCAGTGCCGGGTTGAAATGGTCTTTCATGCCGAAGGAGGTGGGGGATCGACCCCATTACCTCGTCGTCAATGCCGATGAAGGCGAGCCGGGCACGTGCAAGGATCGCGACATCATGCGCAACGACCCTCATAAGCTGCTGGAGGGGTGTCTGATCGCCGGCTTCGCGATGGGGTCGCATTGTTGCTACATCTACATTCGTGGCGAGTTTTTCCGCGAGGCGGAAAACCTGCAAACGGCGATCGACGAAGCCTATGAGGCGGGCCTCATCGGCAGGAATGCCTGCAAGTCCGGCTGGGATTTTGATATTTTTATTCACCGTGGGGCCGGCGCCTATATCTGCGGCGAAGAAACCGCCCTGCTGGAAAGCCTTGAAGGGCGCAAGGGCCAGCCGCGCCTGAAGCCACCCTTTCCGGCGAATGTGGGCCTTTATGGTTGTCCGACAACGGTAAACAATGTCGAGACGATCGCCGTTGTTCCTGAAATTCTGCGCCGCGGGCCGGAATGGTTCGCGGGCCTTGGCCGCCCGAACAACGCCGGCACGAAACTTTTCTGCATTTCGGGCCATGTCAACGAAGCCTGCCTCGTTGAGGAAGAGATGGGGATACCGCTTCGGGAGCTGATTGAAAAACATGCTGGCGGCGTCCGTGGCGGCTGGAACAATCTGCTGGCTATTATTCCGGGTGGATCTTCCGTGCCATTGTTGCCAAAGCCGATTTGCGACACCGTGCGGATGGATTTTGACAGTCTGAAAGAAGTGCAGTCGGGTCTGGGCACCGCCGCGATCATCGTTATGGACAAATCGACGGACATTGTGAGAGCGATTGCCAGGCTTGCACAATTCTACAAACATGAAAGCTGCGGCCAGTGCACGCCATGCCGCGAGGGTACCGGTTGGATGTGGCGCGTGATGGAACGCCTCGTCACGGGTGAGGCCCATGTTGATGAAATCGGCCTGCTGGACGAGGTAAGCCGTGAAATAGAAGGCCACACAATCTGTGCGCTTGGCGATGCGGCGGCCTGGCCCATTCAAGGTTTGATCCGCCATTTTCGCCCCGAACTTGAACGTCGTATTCTTGAACGCCAGGTTGGCGGCGATACAGAGGCCGCGTAGGAACGAAATATGCCGAAGCTGACAATTAACGGCCAGGAAATCGAAGTCGCACCCGGGTTAACGGTCCTTCAGGCATGTGAGCAGGCGGGCATTGAAATTCCCCGCTTCTGCTATCACGAACGGCTTTCGATCGCTGGCAATTGCCGCATGTGCCTTGTCGAGATGGAGCGCGCGCCAAAACCGGTCGCTTCCTGTGCGATGCCGGTTGCCGATGGCATGGTGGTTCATACGAACACGCCTTTGGTCGAGAAGGCGCGCAAAGGCGTGATGGAATTTCTTCTTATCAACCATCCGCTGGATTGTCCGATCTGCGATCAGGGTGGCGAATGCGACCTCCAGGATCAGGCAATGGCCTATGGGTTTGATCGCACCCGCTTTCAAGAAAACAAGCGGGCGGTTGCGGACAAGGAATTCGGCCCTCTTGTCAAGACGATCATGACGCGTTGCATCCATTGCACGCGCTGCATTCGCTTTGCCGAGGAAGTTGCAGGCGTTCCCGTGTTGGGCGCTACCGGGCGCGGCGAAAACATGGAAGTCGGCACCTATGTCGAGCAGGCGATCAATACGGAAATGTCCGGCAATCTTATTGATCTGTGTCCCGTCGGCGCGCTGACGTCAAAGCCATATGCGTTTACGGCGCGGTCCTGGGAACTTCGCAAGACCGAATCAATCGACGTTCTCGATGCGGTGGGCAGCGCCATTCGTATCGATGCCAGGGGCGGGGAAGTGATGCGCATCCTGCCCAGGCTGAACGAAGATGTGAACGAGGAATGGATCAACGACAAGACGCGCTTTGCCTGCGATGGGCTGAAACGTCAACGGCTGGATCGCCCTTATGTGCGCAAGAACGGCAAGCTGTGCCCGGCTTCGTGGGAGGAAGCCTTCGCGGCAATTGCTGCAAAGCTGGATGGGATTCCCGCAAACAAGGTGGCGGCCATTGCCGGCGATCTTGCCGATTGCGAATCAATGCTGGCGCTAAAGGATCTGATGCAGGCGTTGGGCAGCCCCCATCTCGATTGTCGCCAGAACGGCGCCCGGATCGCGGGGGGTGCCCCTGCAAGCTATCGTTTCAATACGACGATTGTCGGCATCGAAGACGCCGACGCCTGCCTTCTTATCGGCACGAACCCACGATGGGAAGCGGCCCTGGTGAACACACGGCTTCGCAAGCGCCACCTCATGGGGGGCTTTTCCGTTGCTGCCGTTGGGCCGGTGCTGGATCTGACCTATCCGGTCGCGCAATTGGGCGATAGCCCCGACGTGCTTGCCGCGATTGCCGATGGCACCCATGATTTTTCGAAGACCCTGGCGGCGGCGGAACGGCCAATGCTTATTCTTGGCGAGGGGGCGCTAATGCGTGCCGATGGCGAGGCCATTTTGGCGCTGGCGCATCAAATTGCCGAGACGACCGGCATGGTGGGCGAGGGATGGAACGGATTTAATTTTCTGCCTCTTGCCGCCTCGCGAGTTGGCGGCCTCGACCTTGGCTTTGTTCCAGGTGAAGGCGGGTGCGATGTTGCCGGCATTTGCAAAGGCGCTGGCAAAGGGGACATTCAGGCGGTCTATCTTCTTGGTGCCGATGAGATCGACATGGCGAGCCTGGGGGATGCCTTTGTCATCTATCAGGGCCATCATGGCGATGCCGGTGCCCACCGGGCCGACGTTCTGCTTCCCGGAGCCGCCTATACGGAAAAAAATGCCACCTATGTCAATCTGGAAGGCAGGGTCCAGCGGACACATCTTGCCATTTTCCCGCCGGGCGAGGCACGCGAAGACTGGGCCATCCTTCGCGCCCTTTCTGCCGTTCTTGGAAAAACCCTTCCCTATGACAGTCTGGCCAAAATTCGCGAACGCCTGGTTGCGGCCAACCCCATCTTTGAGGGAGAGGACAGCGTAACGCCTGCCCCCTGGAGCAAATTCGGCACGCCGGGCGCGTTGGCCAAGGCGGCCTTTGTCTATCCGCTCGACAATTTTTATATGACGGACCCCATTGGTCGCGTTTCACCGACCATGGCGGCCTGTACGGAAGCGTTTGTTTACCCCTTGAAAGCAAAGACCGGCACCGATGGTTGAACTTTGGGACGTTTATCTGTGGCCGGGGGCTATTATCGTCGCAAAGATTCTTGCGATCATTCTTCCCCTGTTGGGGGCGGTTGCCTATCTGACTTATGCGGAGCGGAAGGTCATCGCAGCCATGCAGCTTCGCAAAGGCCCGAACGTGGTTGGACCTTTCGGGCTTTTGCAGCCGATTGCAGACGGGCTGAAGCTGCTGTTCAAGGAAATGATTCTGCCGACGCGGGCGAACAAGGTCGTCTTCCTGATGGCGCCGATGCTGACCTTCCTTTTGAGCCTCGTCGCCTGGGCCGTCATTCCCTTCGGCGAAGGCATCGTGCTTTCCAATATAAATGTCGGGATTCTGTACCTTTTCGCGATTTCGTCTCTCGGCGTGTATGGCATCATCATGTCCGGCTGGGCGAGCAATTCGAAATACGCATTCCTGGGGGCGCTGCGGTCTGCGGCGCAGATGGTGTCCTACGAAGTCTCCATCGGCTTTGTCCTGATTACGGTGCTGCTTTGCGTAGGCTCGCTGAACCTTTCGGACATCGTGCTGGCCCAGAAGAAAATCTGGTTTGTCATTCCGCTGTTGCCGATGTTTGTCATCTTTTTTGTTTCGGCTCTGGCCGAGACGAACCGGTTGCCTTTTGACCTTCCGGAAGCGGAATCCGAATTGGTGTCGGGCTACAATGTTGAATATTCGTCGATGGCTTTCGCGCTCTTCTTTCTTGGCGAATATGCCAACATGATTTTGATGAGCGCCATCACAACGGTGCTGTTCCTGGGCGGGTGGTTGCCGCCGGTCGATGTTGCGCCGTTCAACTGGATTCCGGGACCGATCTGGTTTGGGCTCAAAGTTTCTTTGGTGCTTTTCTGTTTCTTGTGGGTTCGTGCAACTTTTCCGCGTTATCGTTATGACCAGTTGATGCGCCTTGGCTGGAAAGTTTTCCTTCCCTTTTCACTTGCCTGGGTTGTCGTGACGGCGAGCGCGTTGCAGATATTTGGATGGGTGCCGAAGTGAAGCAGGGTGGGACCATGGCCAGGCTTGATAAAGCGGCGCGCGCGTTGTTCCTTGGTGAACTGATCGCGGGGCTTGCCCTTACGCTGCGTTACATGTTCCGGCGGAATGTGACGATCAACTACCCTTATGAGAGAGGCCCGCTTTCCCCCCGCTTTCGAGGCGAGCACGCGTTGCGGCGTTACCCGAACGGCGAGGAACGGTGCATTGCCTGCAAGCTTTGTGAGGCGATCTGTCCCGCCCAGGCAATCACGATTGAGGCGGAGCCCCGCGACGACGGAAGCCGACGGACAACGCGTTACGATATTGACATGACAAAGTGCATCTATTGCGGGTTTTGCGAAGAGGCCTGCCCGGTGGATGCGATTGTCGAGGGGCCGAATTACGAATTTGCGACGGAAACCCACGCTGAACTTCTTTATGACAAGGCGAAGCTGCTTGCGAACGGGGACCGCTGGGAAGATGAACTTGCCGAACGGCTGACGGCGGACGCGCCTTACCGCTAGGAAACGGACAAAGAGAAAACGATGCTTCAAGCGCTTATCTTCTATGTCTTTGCCGCCACCGCCGTTGGTGCTGGCGTTATGGTGATTTCAGCCCGCAACCCGGTGCATTCCGTGTTGTTCCTGATTCTCGCCTTTTTCAACGCGGCCGGGCTGTTTGTGCTTCTGGGTGCGGAATTTCTGGCGATGGTCCTGGTTGTCGTCTATGTCGGCGCGATCGCGGTCTTGTTCCTGTTCGTTGTCATGATGCTCGACATCAATTTCGTCGAGCTTCGTCAGGGGTTTTTGCAATATCTACCGATTGGCGGTTTGATCGGTCTCGTGCTGTTGGCGGAACTCGTGCTTGTTGGCGGAAGCTGGGTTCTCGGCCCGGAAATGAGCGGCGCCATGCCGACGCCACAACTTGCCGAGCGAACGAACACGGAAGCCATCGGCGAGCTTCTTTATACGCATTACCTCTATCTTTTTCAGGTGGCCGGCATCGTCCTTCTGGTGGCGATGATTGGTGCAATCGTACTGGTGCTTCGCACCCGGACGGGCGTTCGCAAGCAGCGTCCCAGCGATCAGGTTGCGCGCACGCGGGAAGAGGCGGTCGCCATTCGCAAGGTTTCCCCCGGAGGTGGCGTCTGATGCTGACGATTGGTCTTGGGCATTATCTGACGGTTGCCGCGATCCTGTTTACCCTTGGGATTGTCGGCATCTTTCTGAACCGTAAGAACGTCATTGTCATCCTGATGTCGATCGAGCTGATGCTGCTTGCGGTTAACATTAATTTGGTTTCGTTCTCCGCCTACCTTCAGGACATGGTAGGCCAGATTTTCACGATGTTCGTGTTGACGGTGGCGGCGGCGGAAGCCGCAGTGGGACTGGCCATCATTATCGTTTATTTCCGCAACCGCGGATCGATCGCGGTTGAAGACATTGATTTGATGAAGGGCTAGACGAAGCATGCATTCGGCCGCCATCTTTCTTCCGCTTTTAAGTGCCATCATTGTCGGCTTCTTTGGCCGCTGGCTTGGCGACCGTGGCAGTCAGCTTGTTTCCTGCGGGATGATGGTGACGGCGGCGGTGCTTGCGGTCCCGATCTTCAATGACGTTGCCTTGCAGGGACATAGCCAGGTTATCCATGTCCTTTCCTGGATTGAGTCGGGTGCGCTTGAAATTTCCTGGTCCCTGAAATTCGACACGCTGACCGCCGTAATGGTGTTGGTTGTGACGATCGTTTCGGCAATCGTGCATATCTATTCCATTGGCTACATGCATGGCGATTCCTCCGTGCCCCGCTTTATGGCGTATTTAAGCCTGTTCACCTTTTTCATGTTGATGCTGGTGACGGCGAACGACCTTGTTCAGCTTTATTTTGGCTGGGAAGGCGTTGGGTTGGCTTCTTACCTTCTGATTGGTTTCTGGTACGACAGGCCGGCGGCGAACGCGGCCGCGATCAAGGCCTTTCTGGTAAACCGGGTGGGGGATTTTGGTTTCGGGCTTGGAATTTTCGGAATCTTCTTTCTGTTCGATTCGGTGCTGTTCGATGTCATCTTTGCCGCGGCGCCCGCAGTGGCTGGGACGACGCTTCACTTCCTTGGCCTTGATCTTGACGCGCTGACGGTGCTTTGCCTGTTGCTGTTCGTCGGTGCCATGGGCAAATCCGCCCAATTGGGGCTTCATACGTGGCTGCCGGACGCGATGGAGGGGCCAACGCCCGTCTCAGCGCTTATTCATGCGGCGACCATGGTAACAGCAGGCGTCTTCATGGTGGTGCGGCTCTCGCCGGTCTTCGAATATGCGCCCGTGGCCCTGAATGTTGTGGCCATTGTCGGCGCGTCCACGGCGATCTTCGCGGCGACCGTCGGCCTCGTTCAAAACGATATCAAGCGCGTGATTGCCTATTCGACCTGCAGTCAGCTCGGCTACATGTTTTTTGCCGCTGGCGTTTCGGCTTACGCGGCCTCGATCTTCCATCTGATGACCCACGCTTTTTTCAAAGCGCTTCTGTTCCTTGCTGCCGGTTCCGTCATTCACGCGTTTTCCGGCGAACAGGACATGCGCAAGATGGGGGGGGTCTGGAAGAAAATACCCCTGACCTATGCGTTGATGTGGATTGGAAGTCTTGCGCTTGCCGGGGTGCCCTTTTTCGCGGGCTATTATTCGAAGGATATGATCCTTGAATCCGCTTACGCCGCCAATACGCCCTTTGGGAATTATGCCTTCTGGATGGGGGCGGCGGCGGCGCTGATGACGGCGTTCTATTCCTGGCGGCTGATTTTGATGACGTTCCACGGCAAATCACGGGCGGACGCCGATGTGCTGGCTCATGTCCATGAATCGCCGAAAAGCATGACCATGCCGCTGCTTGTGCTGGCGCTGGGTGCGATTTTTTCCGGCTATGTCGGGTATGAATATTTTGTCGGCCATGGCATGGAGGCCTTCTGGCGTGGTGCCATTCTCGTGTTGCCGGAGCATTCGGCAATTACAGATGCCCATCACGTGCCGGGCTGGGTGAAGCAACTGCCGATTTATCTGGGGATTATCGGCATTGCGTTGGCCTATCTCTTCTACATGCTGGTGCCGAAACTTCCGGGTCTTTTGGCGGGGCGTGCCCAAGGGCTTTATCGCTTCCTGCTGAACAAATGGTATTTCGACGAGCTTTATGACTGGTTGCTCGTGAAGCCTGCAAAACGCCTTGGCCGCAGCCTCTGGAAACAGGGGGACGGCGCATTAATCGATGGCGTGGGTCCGGACGGGGTGGTGGCAGTGACGCTCCATCTGGCACGCCGCGCCGGGCGGCTTCAGACCGGCTATGTCTACCATTATGCCTTTGCCATGCTGATCGGCGTGGCTGGGGTGATCACGTGGCTCTTTATCGGGAAGGCAGGCTGACCCATGCTGGATTGGCCGCTTCTAAGTCTCGTCATCTTCCTGCCGCTTGTCGGCGTCGGATTCATTCTGATGATCCGTGGAGAGGGCGAGACGCAAAATCGCAACATCCGCAATGTCGCGCTGTGGACATCGCTGGCGACTTTCGCGCTTTCCATCCTGCTATGGACAAATTTTGACACCACAACTGCCGACTTCCAGTTTGAAGAGAAGCTTTCCTGGATTCCGGCCTTTGAGATTAATTACCATTTGGGGGTGGACGGAATTTCCGTCCTGTTCGTGCTGCTGTCCACGCTGTTAACGCCGATTTGCGTGCTGGCYAGTTGGGAAACGATCCAGAAGCACGTCAAGGAATACATGATCGCCTTTCTGGTGCTTGAGACCTTCATGGTCGGCATGTTCAGCGCGCTTGATTTTGTTCTTTTCTACCTTTTYTTCGAGGGCGTGCTCATTCCGATGTTTTTCATCATCGGCGTGTGGGGTGGAAAAAGACGAATTTATGCGGCGTTCAAATTTTTCCTGTACACGCTTGCCGGCTCCGTCCTGATGCTGCTGGCCATTCTTACGATCTACTTTTACGCAGGCACGTTCGATATCCCGACCTTGATGACCACGCGCATTCCAGTGGAGCTGCAATATTGGCTGTGGCTGGCATTTTTTGCGTCCTTTGCCGTCAAGGTCCCGATGTGGCCGGTGCACACATGGCTTCCAGACGCTCATGTCGAAGCGCCGACCGCCGGTTCGGTTATTCTTGCTGGCGTTCTCCTGAAGATGGGGGCTTATGGCTTCTTGCGGTTTTCGCTTCCGTTGTTGCCCGAAGCGTCGGTTTATTTCACGCCGCTGATTTACAGCCTGAGCATCATTGCAATCATCTACACGTCTCTGGTTGCCCTGGCCCAGGAGGATATGAAGAAACTGATCGCCTATTCCTCCGTCGCGCATATGGGCTTTGTCACCATCGGCATCTTTGCTGGAAATCTGCAAAGCGTTGAAGGGGCGATCCTTGTCATGCTCAGCCACGGCTTTGTTTCAGCAGCCCTTTTCCTTTGCGTCGGCGTTGTCTATGACCGGATGCACAGCCGCGAAATTGCGACCTATGGCGGGCTTGTTCATCGCATGCCGGTCTACGCCTTTGTTTTCATGGTGTTCATGATGGCGTCGGTGGGACTGCCGGGGACCAGCGGTTTCGTTGGCGAATTCCTGGTGTTGCTTGGCGTCTTTCAGGTGAACACCTGGGTGGCGTTCTTGGCGGCAATTGGGGTTATTCTGGGTGCGGCCTATATGCTCTGGCTTTACCGCCGGGTTATTTTTGGCACCCTTACGAAGGCCGCGCTGAAGAACATTCTGGATTTAAGCCCACGCGAAATTCTCATCTTTGCGCCTTTGATTGTGCTGGTCTTCTGGATGGGCATTTATCCGGGGCCGTTCCTTGACGTGTTGCATGAATCGGTCGGCCAGCTGGTCGAGCGCTATGAGCTTGCACGCATCGCGGCGGAAAACATGAACATGGCCGCCCAGTGATCAGGAAAGCGAAAAAAGAATGCTAGCCAATCTCTACCCGGATCTTTTCCTGGCGCTGCCTGAAATTTTTCTCGCCTGCGCGGCGATGACGCTTTTGATGGTCGGCGTTTTTCAGAAACAGGCCTCGACGGGCGGCATTCTGATTGCAGCCGTGCTGGCGCTTGTGGTGGCGCTGGTGCTGGTGCCTTACACGATGGGGGACCGGGCAACGGCCTTCGGCGGTCTTTATATTTCGGATAGCTTTTCGGCCTTTATGAAAACCATGGTGCTTCTCGGGACTGCACTCACCCTTGTCATGGCGCATAACTACAACGAGCGGGAAGGCTTCGCCCGTTTCGAATATCCGGTTCTGGTCCTGTTTGCCGCCGTCGGCATGCTGATGATGCTGTCGGCGAACGATCTGCTTTCCCTTTACATGGGGCTTGAGCTGCAAAGCCTCTCTCTTTACGTCCTTGCTGCCATCCGCCGGGATTCGCTTCGTTCCACGGAGGCGGGGCTGAAATATTTCATCCTTGGCGCGCTTGCTTCCGGCATGCTGCTTTACGGTGCCTCCATGATCTATGGCTTCACCGGCACGACGAATTTCGATGTTCTTGCCGCGCAGCTGATTGATACAAACGGCGCCGCGCCGTCGCTTGGCGTCATCGTTGGCATTGTTTTTCTGCTGGCGGGACTGGCATTCAAGATTTCCGCCGTGCCCTTCCATATGTGGACGCCGGACGTTTATGAAGGCGCGCCCACGCCAGTTACGGCCTTCTTCTCGGTGGCACCGAAAATTGCCGCCATTGGTCTTCTCCTGCGCGTGCTGACCGGGCCTTTCGAGTCGCTGATTTTGCAATGGCAGCAGATTATTATTGTCGTTTCCATCGCGTCGATGGTGCTGGGTGCTTTTTCAGCAATCAACCAGACGAACATCAAACGCCTGATGGCCTACAGTTCGATCGGGCATGTGGGTTTTGCGCTTCTTGGTCTTGCCGCAGGTACGGAGGCTGGCATTCGTGGCGTTCTGGTCTATATGGCCATCTATCTCTTTATGAGCGTTGGCACCTTCTGTTGCATTCTCTGCATGCGCAAGAAGGGGCGTATAACGGAAGAAATTTCGGATTTGGCAGGCCTTGCAAAGACGAATCCAGGCTTGGCGCTGGCGATGGCAATTTTCATGTTTTCGATGGCGGGGATTCCACCTCTGGCAGGCTTCTTCGGCAAGCTTTATGTCTTTCTTGCCGCGATTGAGGCCGAGCTTTACACGCTCGCCGTTATCGGCGTGCTCGCAAGCGTGGTTGGCGCTTATTATTACTTGCGGATCGTTCGCGTCATGTATTTCGAGGAACCGTTGGAGGGTCTGGACCGCTCCATTGGTCGTGAAATGCTATTGATTCTGAGTGGAACGGCAGTGATAACGCTGTTTTTCTTCGCGTATCCAGGCCCAATTCTGGACGTTGCCGCCGTGGCCGCTGCTGCGCTCTTTGCTGGATGACGCAGAAATTACCGAACTTCGAAGACATCCCCGTCATTGCGCTTGGTTGCACCGATAGTACGAATCGCGAAGGCTGCCGGCGCGCCGAAGCGGGGGCCGCGCACGGAACGTTGCTTTGGGCGACGGAGCAGACGGCGGGACGTGGCCGGCGCGGACGAAAATGGATATCGGAGCCGGGAAATTTATATGCCTCGCTCATTTTGCGACCGGAGTGCGAGGCAAAAAAGGCAACCCAGATCGCATTTGTAGCGGCTCTTGCGGTGAGCGGGTTCCTTGGCGAATATTTTTCCGAAGAAAAGCGGCTTCAACACAAATGGCCGAACGATGTGCTGGTTGATGGCCGGAAACTTGCCGGTATCCTGGCTGAATCGAAGATGGGCAAGGGCGCGGCGCTTGAATGGCTGGTTCTTGGGGTTGGCCTTAACGTCGATTCATACCCGGAAGATGTCGAATGGCCGGCGATTTCGCTTCGTGAAATTGGCGGAAAACCGGCGGAAATTGCGGAATTGGCGGAAGCTTTCGGTCGGGCCTTCATCTTTTGGTACAACACATGGCAGAAGGACGGATTCGGGCCCATTCGCGAAGCGTGGCTTGACCGTGCGGTCGGCCTTGGCGCGCCGATACGCGTGCGCCTGCAACGGGAAACCATCGAAGGCGTTTTTACGGGCCTGGATGAAGACGGGACGCTTCTTGTTTTAAAGGCGGGGGAGACGGCCCCATTTCAGGTGACGGCGGGGGATGTGTTCCCGACGGTCGTTTTGAGGAACCACTAAATGCTGCTGGCAATCGATTCCGGCAATACAAATATCGTTTTTGCGATTCTCGACGGCGAAAAAATCGTCGGCGAATGGCGCAGCTCGACAAATTCGATGCGAACGTCCGACGAATATGCCGTGTGGTTAACGCAATTGATGGCGACGGTGCAATTGCAGCCAGATAATGTGGACGCGGCAATCATCGCTTCGGTGGTGCCGGAGGCGCTTTTTCACCTGAAGAAACTTTGCCAGGATTATTTTGCCTGCCAGCCGATGGTCGTGGGCGAAGAGAACACCGATCCTGGGTTAGGGGTGCAGGTGGACCGGCCGGAGGAAGTCGGCGCCGACCGTCTTGTCAACGCCGTGGCCGCGCATCGGCTTTTTGAAGGGGCCTTGATCGTCATCGATTTTGGCACGGCAACCACCTTTGATATTGTGGATGCGGACGGTACCTATTGTGGCGGTGCCATCGCGCCGGGCATCAACCTTTCCCTTGACGCGTTACATCTAACGGCGGCAAAACTTCCGCGCATCGCCATTTGCAATCCTKGGAATGTCATCGGCAAGACGACGGTGCACGCGATGCAATCGGGGGTCTATTGGGGATATGTCGCGTTAATCGAAGGCATGATCGCCCGCATGGCGAAAGAATTCGGCAAACCGATGACGGTGGTGGCGACCGGTGGTCTGGCCGCGCTGTTTTCCGGCGCGACGGATTGCATTGCACATCATGTACCAGACCTTACCCTGCGGGGATTAGCGTTGRTCTATCAACAAAACCGCCATTGATCGAGTTTTCCTATGCCCTTTAAAAATAAAAAAACAGACGCGCTTTTCTATTTGCCCCTTGGCGGTGCCGGTGAGATCGGCATGAACTGCTATCTCTATGGCTATGGCGGCAAATGGCTGATGGTCGATCTTGGCGTAACCTTCGGCGAGGACGGTACGCCGGGGATCGATGTTGTGATGCCGGATTTATCCTTTATCGAAGAACATGTGGACGACCTGGTTGGACTGGTGCTGACCCATGGCCATGAAGATCATTTGGGGGCTGTCGCCTATTTGTGGCCAAGGCTGCGCTGTCCGGTTTATGCGACGCCCTTTACGGCGGCCTTGCTCCGCCGCAAGCTTGCCGAGGCGGGCCTTGAAGGCGAGGTGCCGCTTCACGAAATTTCTCTGAACGGAAACGTGGTCCTGCCTCCCTTCGATGTGACCTACGTGACCCTGACCCACTCGATCCCCGAGCCGAACGCGCTCGCCATCCGCACCCCCCTCGGCCTCGTTTTGCACAGTGGCGATTGGAAGCTGGATCCGGACCCTTTGATCGGCGCACCGACGGACGAAACCGCCTTGCGGCTTTTGGGAGAGGAGGGGGTGCTTGCGATGACGAACGATTCGACGAACGTCTTCGTCGAAGGTACGTCCGGGTCGGAAGGAGAACTTGTAGGGCAGCTTTCGGAATTGATCGGATCTTTTTCCAATCGCGTCGCTGTTGCGTGTTTTGCAACGAATCTGGCGCGTCTGAAATCGATATGTGCCGCAGCAAAGGCAAATGGCCGCGCTGTGGCGCTTGCTGGCCGCTCGCTTTGGCGGGTGAACGATATTGCGCGTGAAACGGGCCTGTTTGAGGACTTGCCGCCCTTTCTTGACGATGAAGCTGCGGCCCACATGCCGAAGGATCAAGTCGTGATTATCTGCACCGGCTCTCAAGGGGAGCCGCGCGCCGCCCTCTCCCGGATCGTGAGAGGCGGGCATCGGCATATCTGCCTTGAGGCGGGCGACGCCGTTATCTTCTCCTCGCGAGTTATTCCGGGAAACGAGAAGGCTATCGCCAGCCTTCAGAACGAATTGGTTCGCAATGGGGTCGAGGTCGTAACGGCAGAGGATCACGATGTGCACGTTTCCGGCCACCCGGCGCGTGACGAGCTTCGGGAAATGTATGGGTGGGTGCGGCCGCGCTTCGCCATTCCGATGCATGGGGAAGCGCGTCATCTGAAAGCCCATGTTGAACTTGCCGAATCCTGTCAGGTGCGAAAAGCATGCTATGTGGAAAATGGCGGGCTTTTGAAAATTACGGCGGAGAGTGCTGAAATTGTCGATACGGTACCGACAGGCCGCCTTGGGCTTGACGGCAAACGACTGGTTTTTCTCCGGACCGCGACAATAAAATCTCGAGAGGCGATGTATCTCGATGGCCTGATTGTGGCGACTGTGGTGCTGGATCGGAGCGGGGCCCTGATCTCGGCGCCGATGGTCACGGCACCGGGGCTTCTGGACCAGGAAACCGACGCAGAAATGCTAAAAGAGGCGGGAATTCGCGTGGGTGAGGCTCTGGACGCGCTTTCGAAGGCGGAGCGAGGGGACGAGGAACTGCTTACGCGCACGGTCTTTCTGGCAGCAAGGCGCTACCTTCGGGATATCAGTGGCAAAAAATCGAAAGTCGAAGTTCATCTGATGCGCCTTGACGAAGCTTTGCGCTAGAATGGCTTTGCTGAAGAAAAGGCCAAACAGAAGGTAAAGAATAACATGATCGAAAAGCTGAACCATGTGGCGATTGTTGTCCCCGATCTGGAGGCTGCCTCCAGGCTGTACCGGGAGATGCTGGGGGCTACGGTCTCCGAGCCCAAGGACATGCCGGCAAACGGGGTTACGACCGTTTTTGTTCGGCTTTCGAACACCGACATTGAGCTTCTGCATCCCCTGGGTGCGAATTCGCCGGTGGCGAGTTTCCTTGAACGCAATCCAGCCGGCGGCATTCACCATCTGTGTTATGAGGTCGAGGATATCCTGGCCGCCCGCGATCGCCTGAAGGCGGAGGGCGCGCGCGTCCTCGGCGATGGCGAACCAAAGGTCGGGGCACATGGGAAACCCACCCTCTTTTTGCATCCAAAAGATTTTTGCGGCACGTTGGTCGAACTCGAAGAGGCATAAAATGACGTGGTTGAGCGGTTTTTTTGTCTATGCGATTGTCTGGTGGCTGGTGCTTTTCATGGTGCTTCCATGGGGCGTGCGTCCGCCGGACGTTCTTGAGAAGGGCCATATGTCGGGCGCACCGGACAAGCCGCATATGTGGAAGAAACTCGGTGCGACGACGGCAATTGCGGCTGCTTTTTGGCTGCTTATTCATTTTTTGATCGAAGCCGATCTTCTGTCCTTCCGCCCACCGGATTGAGATGGCGGCAAGCTATTGCGAAATTGCGAAGGACCATCCCGTCCATGGCCCTTTCCATGACTGCGAACATGGCTTCCCGTTAGGGGAAGATGCGGCTTTTTTCGAGCGCCTCTGCCTTGAGATCAATCAGGCGGGCCTTTCCTGGCTAACGGTTTTAAAGAAACGCGAAGCCTTTCAGAATGCCTATCGGGGCTTTGACATTGATCGGGTGGCCGGATTTGCCTCGGACGACATTGACCGGCTTATGGGCGATGCCGGCATTATCCGCAATCGGCGAAAGATCGAGGCGGCGATCGAAAACGCCCGCCGTCTTCAGGTGCTACGCAAGGCAAATGGCACATTCGCGGTCTGGCTTGATTCCCAAGGTTCGCAATCCCTGGGAGAGTGGATAGGAATTTTTCGTAAGACTTTCGTCTTTACCGGCAAGGAAATCGTCAATGAATTCTTGACCGGCACTGGCTATCTGCCTGGCGCGCATGACCTGTCCTGTCCAGTTTATCGGCTTGTTCTGGAAAAGAAGCCCCCATGGACACGGTGGCATGCCGGTTAAGTGCGAAAGTATGTAGGACCTTTGGATGGTTTAACCCTTTTTTAATTATTGGATTGCAGAATAAGGGCTTCCATGAGGTGGCTTGACGGTACTTGTTTCAAAAGACGCATGGGCTGGCTGGCTTATCTTCTGGACGTTTCCTCCCTGAACTGTGGCCGCGACTTTCCCGTCGCGGCCATTTTTCTTTTAAATCAGGTATAATTTTCAGGAACCCTGAGGATTGGAAAAGATTTGCCATGGAAGGCGTGCGGAAATCCTCTTTTAGTGACGGCGCGGCTATTTTGTTTGTGGCTCTGGCTGGGCTGGCGTTTTTTGGCCTGTCCTTCGCCGCCCGGGCTGCCGAAGAAACCCATAGCCTGGGTGGGCGGACGGTCACGGTCAGCCAGGCGGATTGCCTGAAACTCACCAAGCATGTGCCGTCGGCGGATGTGGCCTATAAGCCCGGGGTGGACGTTCGCGGTCGCGCAGTCACGCCTGCCGAGACTGGGGGCAGCCATTCGATTGTGCCGCCGAATAATTTTACCGTCGATATCACGGTCCGCCTGGACAAGCGCTTTAATATTCCAGTGACGCCGGATTTGTACCAACCGGAAGCCACTATCGGCACGATTACCATCGAAGGGGATAAGGCCTATTTCAATGGTCAGCCTCTGGTTACCGAATCGATTAACAAACTGGCGGAAATTTGCAGCAAACTGGCCCAGGGAAAGTAGACCTTTCATTGCAATAGGTGCGTCCTTTGCCTAAGGTTTTCTGCGGCGGCCATGGTCAGGAAATGTCCTGCATATCCATCGCTGTCGTTTGATTTTTGTACAGGTACGCATGCATTTATCCCGCTATTTTCTTCCGACCCTGAAAGAGACGCCCGCCGAGGCGCAGGTGGTTTCACACCGGCTTAGCCTTCGGGCCGGCCTGGTTCGCCAGACGAGCGCCGGGATCTATGCCTGGCTTCCTCTTGGCCTGCGGGTTCTCAAAAAAGTTGAACAAATCGTGCGGGAAGAACAGGACCGGGCCGGGTGTCAGGAGGTTCTGATGCCGACGGTGCAACCGGCGGAGCTGTGGCGGGAAAGTGGCCGTTACGACGATTACGGCAAGGAAATGCTGCGTTTCTCAGATCGTCATGGGCGCGAGATGCTCTATGGGCCGACGAACGAGGAAATGATTACGGAGATTTTCCGGCACCACGTCAAAAGTTATCGCGATCTGCCGAAGAACCTTTATCAGATTCAATGGAAATTCCGCGACGAAGTGCGCCCACGCTTTGGCATCATGCGTGGCCGCGAATTTCTGATGAAGGACAATTATTCCTTCGATTGTGATTTTGAAGGTGCGAAGCGATCCTATGAAAATATGCACGCCACCTATTTGCGGACATTCGCCAGAATGGGGCTTCAGGCAATTGCCGTGCGCGCCGATCCGGGTGCCATCGGCGGCAGTTTAAGCCAGGAATTCCATGTTTTGGCAGAGACGGGCGAGAGCAAGATTTTCTATGACGTCGCGCTGGATGCCATCGATGCCGGTGACATTGAAGGCGCGCGCGCGCTTTACGCCTGTGCCGAGGAAAAACACAACCCGGCGGCGTGTGATGTGCCGCGCGATCGCCTGCGCGAAGCGCGTGGCATCGAGGTCGGCCATATCTTTTATTTCGGCACGAAATATTCCAAGGCGATGAATGCGACCGTGACCGGAGCAAATGGCGAAGAAATCGTCGTTGAAATGGGTTCCTACGGCATTGGTGTTTCGCGACTGGTCGGCGCCATCATCGAGGCATGTCATGATGAAAAGGGGATCGTTTGGCCGGAAGCGGTGGCCCCATTCAATGTCGGCCTTGTGAACTTACGGGTCGGGGATGAGGCATGTACGTCTGCGGCGGATGGGATTTATGAAAAACTTCGGAACGCCGGTGTCGAGGTTCTTTATGACGACCGTAAAGAAAGACCCGGCGTAAAATTCGCGACGATGGAGCTTATCGGTCTTCCCTGGCAACTCGTCGTAGGGCCGCGCGGGATTGCCGCCGGGGTTGTAGAACTCAAGCGCCGCGACAGTGGCGAAAGCGAAGAACTTTCCATTGATGCGGCGCTTGCGCAGCTCGTGGGTTGAGGATGTTCTCTCCCTTTGAACGGATGGTGGCCGGACGTTATTTGCGGGCACGACGCAAAGAAGGGTTTATTTCGATCATTGCCGGGTTTTCGTTGCTGGGCATCGCCCTGGGCGTGGCGACGTTGATTGTCGTGATGTCCGTTATGGGAGGGTTTCGCGAAGAATTGCTGACCCGGATTCTGGGGCTGAACGGGCATCTCAGCGTTTATGGCATGGGGACGCCGTTAGACGATTTCGACGCGTTGAAAGACAAGCTGCTCACCGTCGAGGGTGTCGAAATGGCGGCACCACTGATCGAAGGCCAGGTCATGGTTACGGCGAACGGCGTTGCCCGTGGTGCCATGGTCCATGGGCTTAGGCGTAATGACCTGCTTGCCCGAAAGATTGTGGCCGAGAACATTCAGGAGGGAAGTTTTGATTCCTATGGCGATGGCGACACGATCGTTCTAGGCAAACGCCTGGCCGACAGGATGGGTTTGAACGTTGGCGATAGCCTCACCCTGATTTCCCCACAAGGGAACACGACTGTTTTCGGCACCGTGCCGCGCACACGCAGCTATATTCTTGGTGCAACCTTCGAAGTTGGCATGTTCGAATATGACAGCGCCTTTATCTTCATGCCGCTTGAAGCCGCGCAGCTGTTTTTCCGCTTAAAAAACAAGGTGTCCGGCATCGAGGTCATGCTCACCGATCCGGACCAGGTTGATGCTATTGGCCGTCGCATTGTCGAGGCGGCGGGCGAGGGCAAGCGCATCTACAATTGGCAGCAGGCAAATGCCAGCTTCTTTAATGCCATTCAGGTTGAACGGAATGTCATGTTTCTCATTCTGACCCTTATCGTTGTGGTCGCCGCCTTTAACATCATTTCCAGTCTGATCATGCTGGTGAAGGACAAGGGCCAGGACATCGCGATCCTGCGTACGATGGGGGCGACGCGTGGCATGATTATGCGGATATTCTTTCTTTGCGGTGCCGGGGTTGGGGTGACGGGGACACTTCTTGGCTTTGCCCTGGGGCTTGCCTTCACGCTGAACATCGAAACGATCCGTGTTTGGCTGGAGGGGCTTACCGGGACCGATCTGTTCGCCGCCGAAATTTATTTTCTTGCGCATTTGCCCGTAAAAATTGATTGGATGGAGGTGATGGCCATCCTGTTGATGGGGCTAGGCCTTTCAGTTTTGGCGACGCTCTATCCATCCTGGCGGGCGGCGCGGCTGGACCCGATTGAGGCGCTTCGCTATGAGTGAGGCGGTCCTTCGTCTGGATGCTGTCATGCGAAGCTACGTTCAGGGGGGCGTGCGCCTCGATGTGCTTTGCGACATGTCCCTGGACGTGAAGCCGGGTGAGATCGTCGCGCTTCTTGGACCTTCTGGTGCGGGGAAATCGACGCTTTTGCACATTGCCGGGCTTCTCGAACGGCCCAATGCCGGCGAGGTGTGGATAAAGGGACGGGCCTGCGGCCGCCTTTCCGATTCAGCCCGGACGGAAGCCAGGCGTCGGGATGTTGGGTTTGTTTATCAATTTCATCATTTGCTTCCGGAATTTTCGGCACTTGAAAACGTCGCCTTGCCGCAGATGATTGCCGGCGTTCACCGTCAAACAGCAATGGATCAGGCGATGGAACTTCTTGAAACCCTTGGCCTTGGCGCGCGCGTTACGCACCGTCCGTCCGAACTTTCCGGCGGCGAGCAGCAACGCGTTGCTATTGCCCGTGCCGTGGCCAATCGTCCGGCCATTCTGTTGGCGGATGAGCCGACCGGAAATCTTGATCAGAAGACGGCGGATGCGGTTTTCGAAGAAATCGTCGCTCTTGCTCGCAAGACGGGTCTGGCGGCGCTGGTGGCGACCCATAATCTGGAACTGGCTGGGCGCATGGACCGCACGCTTTCCATTCAGGATGGCGGCATTGTTGGAAATTGACGCAATTGGAACAATTTTCTGTGGATAACTCGGCATTCTTTTTCTTGAGGCGCTGACAAACGCGGTCGTCTATGGAATTCTTCACGAAGACTTCTTCGCCGGATAAAAATTTATGCCAATTGCCAGCTTCGTTCATCTGCGCGTTCATAGCGCCTATTCGCTTCTCGAAGGCGCGCTTAAAATTCCAGCGCTTGTCAAGCGTTGCCGCGATGAACGGATGCCTGCCGTCGCCGTTACGGATACGAACAACCTTTTTGGGGCCCTTGAATTTGCGACCACCGCTGCGGAATCGGGTATCCAGCCGATTCTCGGCTGCCAAATTTCCCTGGCCGATGAAACGGAGAAGGGTTCAGAAAAACATGGGCAGGCGCGTGACAGCATCGTTCTTCTTGTGCAAAGCAAGGCGGGCTATCGCAGCCTGATGCAGCTGGTAAGCGGGGCGTATCTTCAATCAGCGTCTGAGACGGCCCCCTGTGTGACACTTGAAGATCTTGAAGCCACAAGCGAGGGGTTAATCGCCCTTACCGGTGGTTCGAAAGGTGCCCTTGGGCGTCTTCTTCTCGATGGCCAGGAGACGGCAGCAGAAGCACTCTTGCTTCGCCTGGCAAAAATTTTTCCATCTCGGCTTTATATCGAAATTCAGCGTCACGGCATGGTGGAAGAAGACGCGACGGAAGCCGGTTTTCTTGACCTTGCCTATCGGCACGATCTTCCTCTGGTGGCAACAAACGAGGTCTTTTTTTCGGACAAAACCATGTTTGAGGCCCATGACACGCTTCTCTGCGTGGCCGAAGGCGTTCAGGTTTCGAATGCCAACCGCCGCAGAGTAACGCCCGAGCATCGTTTCAAATCCGCCGACGAAATGCGGACTCTTTTCGCAGACCTTCCCGAAGCGGTCGACAACACCCTGGTCATCGCCAGACGGTGTGCCTTTTTGCTGGAGGCGCGGTCGCCTTTCCTGCCGGCCTTTCCGACGTCGTCTGAAGAAAGCGAGACGGAGGCGCTGCGCACGCAGGCCGAGGCCGGATTGGAAACGCGGCTTGCTACCCAGGTTTTGACGCCGGAAATGGACGCGGAAGAGAAAGCGTATCTGGCTAAGCGTTACCGGGAACGTCTTGATTACGAACTCGATGTTATTAACCGGATGGGTTATCCCGGCTATTTCCTTATCGTTGCCGATTTTATCCAATGGGCGAAACGCGAAGGCATCCCGGTGGGGCCGGGGCGTGGGTCCGGGGCGGGGTCTGTCGTTGCATGGTCTCTTACGATCACGGACATTGACCCGCTGCGCTTTGGGCTGCTTTTCGAGCGATTTCTGAACCCGGAACGCATCTCGATGCCTGACTTTGACATCGATTTCTGTCAGGAGCGGCGCGACGAGGTGATTTCCTATGTTCAAAAAAAATACGGATATGACCGCGTAGCTCAAATCATCACGTTCGGAACCTTGCAGGCGCGGGCCGCGCTGCGTGACGTTGGGCGTGCGCTTGGCATGCCGTATGGGCAGGTGGACCGGCTTTGTAAACTGGTGCCTTTCAACCCGGCCAACCCGGTCCATCTCAAAGAAGCGATTAAAGGGGAGCCCCGCCTGAAGGCGTTGCGCGATGAGGACCCCACAACCGCGCGTTTGCTTGATATCGCCATGAAGCTGGAAGGGCTTTACCGCCATGCTTCGACCCATGCTGCGGGCGTTGTCATCGCCGACCGTCCGCTAGTCGAGCTCATTCCCCTTTATCGGGATCCTCGTTCCGATATGCCGGTGACGCAGTTTTCGATGAAATATGTCGAAAAGGCGGGGCTTGTAAAATTCGATTTTCTTGGCCTGAAGACTCTGACCGTTATCGCGCGCACGCTGGAGCTTCTGAAAAAACGGGATGTGGAGATTGATATCTCCCTGGTGCCGCTTGACGATAAAAAAACCTACGAGATGTTTGCTGTTGGTGACACGATTGGTGTATTCCAGTTGGAAAGTTCGGGTATGCGGGACGTGCTCAAGCGCATGCAGCCGGACTGCTTCGAGGACATTATTGCGCTTGTCGCGCTTTATCGTCCCGGCCCGATGGACAACATCCCCCGTTACATTTCCTGTAAGCACGGACGCGAGAAGCCGGATTACCTGCACCCGCTTCTTGAAGGCATCCTGAAAGAGACCTTTGGTGTCATTATTTATCAGGAACAGGTGATGCAGATTGCCCAGGTGCTTTCGGGCTTCACCTTGGGCTCTGCCGATATTTTGCGCCGGGCCATGGGGAAGAAAATCAAGGCCGAGATGAAAGCCCAACGGCAGCATTTCATCGATGGCGCGGTGGCGAAGGGCGTTGCGGAGAAGAAGGCTGCCGATATTTTTGTTCATGTAGATAAATTTGCCGGCTATGGCTTTAACAAGTCGCATGCGGCGGCTTATGCGTTCGTCGCTTATCAAACAGCGTATCTAAAGGCGAATTACCCCGTTGAGTTTATGGCGGCGCTGATGTCGTTTGACATGAACAACACGGACAAACTAAGTGGGCTTTGGCAGGAGCTGACGCATCTCGATATTGCGTTGCTACCGCCCGACGTTAATCGTTCCGAGGCAGCTTTTGTGGTCGAAACGACAGAAGCGGGGGACGCTGCAATCCGCTATGCGCTGGCGGCGTTGAAAAATGTCGGTGCCCAGGCCATGGAGCATCTTGTCGGTGAGCGCACCAAAAACGGGCCTTTCCGGGATATTTATGATTTCGCTTCCCGGCTGGACCCACGCATGATGCACAAACGTCAGTTTGAAAGCCTGGTCCAGGCTGGGGCTTTCGATGCGCTGTGTGAGAACCGGGCCCAGGTTTTTGCCGGCATCGAGTCATTGACGGGCTATGCAAACGCTATCCAACAGGCGCGCGTCAGCCGGCAAACGAGTCTTTTCCAGGAGAGCAAGGAAGCGCCCCCCAATTTCCTTCCCAACGTCACGGAATGGGAAATGATGGAGCGCCTACGCCGAGAGTACGCTGCCGTCGGCTTTTACCTTTCGGCACATCCTCTGGATGCGTATGCGCGTGTGTTGGAACGGTTGCAGGTGGTCGCAGCAATCGATCTTTCCGACCGTTTGGCGAATGGCACGGTGGTGCGTGTGCTGCTCGCGGGAACGGTGATTGGCAAGCAGGAACGCACTTCTGCCAAGGGAAATCGCTTTGCTTTCGTGCAGCTATCGGATTCGAGCGGTGCTTATGAAATTCTTATTTTTTCGGACTTGCTGGTAAATGCGGGCGAGCTTCTCGAATCCGGCATGCCGCTTCTGATTACGGTGGACGCCAAGATGGAGGGGGAGACCATTCGCCTGGCCGCTCAAAAAATCGAGGCGTTGGACAAAGTGGCCACCGTCACCGGCGGCAAGATCGCGATTTTCCTGCGCGATTCCAGCCCCCTGGATGGGCTTAATGAATTGATTTTAAATGAGAAGTCTGGCCGGGGTGTTGTTTTGCTGGTCTTTCCGCTTGGCGATGAAACCGAGGTTGAGATGCGGATTCCGGGTCACTTCGCCCTCACAGTGAGGACCCGCGAAGCGATCCGGCGCCTTCCGGGCATTGTCGAGGTTCGAGAAAGCTAGGCACTTTCTTCTAAAAGCCCCTGTTTCCAACATTTTTGCTTGAAAATTAGGGTAGGGACGGCTATGTAGCTGCCAATTACAACTTCGCACGCGGGATGCGGTCCCGGGACGTTGGCCATGATGGCTTCGTCTCGACAAGGCCGATCCGGTGTTCGGGGCCAGGTGGCACCGAATGTTTTTCCCGCGGAGGCATAACCGGAGAAGACGAGGAAAAAATGGCACTTCCAACCTTTACGATGCGCCAGCTTCTTAAAGCCGGCGTTCATTTCGGTCATGTCGTTCGGCGGTGGAACCCGCGGATGGCCCCCTACATATACGGGACTCGCAACGGCATCCATATCATCGATCTCGATCAGTCGGTGCCGCTTTTATACCGGGCAATGAAGGAAGTTCGCAGCGTTGTTGCAAACGGCGGTCGCGTACTTTTCGTTGGTACGAAACGCCAGGCATCAGAGAAAATTGCGGAAGAGGCAGCCCGCTGTGGCCAGCACTACGTGAACCACCGTTGGCTTGGCGGCATGTTGACGAATTGGCAGACGATTTCACGGTCGATTCGACGCCTGAAGGAACTCGAAGAACAATTGGCCGCCGAGCAGACCCTGCTCACCAAAAAGGAAACCCTTCAGCTAACTCGTGAGCGGGACAAGCTGGAGCGCGCCCTGGGTGGCATCAAGGACATGGGCGGCCTTCCCGATATTCTCTTTGTTATCGATACCAATCGCGAAGAACTTGCCATCAAGGAAGCCATTAAACTGAATATCCCGATTATTGCCATTCTTGATAGCAACAGCGACCCAGAGGGCATTACCTATCCGATCTCTGGCAATGACGATGCCATTCGGGCAATCGGCATCTATTGCGACCTGATTTCTGGTGCGGTGATTGACGGCTTGCAGGAAGAACGGCGGGTGTCGGGCGACGACGTTGGTGCCGATGTTGAAGCCGGCGAAGCAGATGAGAAAGCTGTTGCTGAGACGCCCCAGAAAGCTGTTGCTGAGCAGGCGGTCGCCACCGAGGCGGAAAAACCAAAACCGTAACGCCGGCACCTGAATTCCAGGATAAATTTTAATAAAAACAGTAAGTTAAATAAATTATCTTAGAGATAGGTTTCGTCATGTCCAATGTTTCAGCCAAGATGGTCAAGACACTTCGCGAGAAGACGGGTGTCGGCATGATGGATTGCAAGCGCGCCCTTTTAGAAACCGATGGCGATGTTGAAGCCGCGGTCGATTGGCTGCGGAAAAAGGGGATTGCTTCTGCTGCCAAAAAGTCAAGCCGGGTTGCCTCGGAAGGGCTCATCGGCATCGCGATCAATGGGGGCAATGGCGCGATTGTTGAAATCAACGCCGAAACGGATTTTGTTGCTCGCAATGAGGTGTTTCAGGGCTTTGTAAGCAAGGTTGCCAAAACGGCGCTTGGCGAAAACGGCGGCGGCATTGAAGCCTTGCAGCAGGCGAGCCTTGGCGAGGGTAAAACCATCGCCGAAACGCTAACGGAGCTTGTGACGACGATCGGCGAAAATCTGGACCTGCGCCGAGAAGGGGTTCTTCGCGTCGAGCCCGGTATCGTTGCATCCTACATTCACAACGCGATTGCTTCGAATCTTGGAAAAATTGGCGTTCTTGTTGCCCTTGAATCGACCGGGGATGCGGAAAAGCTGCGCCGCCTTGGCAAGACGCTTGCGATGCACATTGCCGCTGCCAACCCGCAAGCCATCACTCTTGACGGTCTGGATGCCAACGCGCTGTCGCGGGAAAGGGAGATTCTTTCCGAACAGGCCCGCCAAAGCGGAAAACCGGAAGAAATCATCGCCAAAATGGTCGAAGGCCGCTTGCGGAAATATTACGAGGAAGTGGTGCTTCTTGAGCAGACCTTTGTTGTCGATGGGGAAACGAAGGTGGTCGATCTCATCGAGGAAGCGGCAAAGGACATCGGTGCACCGGTCCGGGTGGCCGGTTTCATCCGTTTTATGCTTGGAGAAGGTGTCGAACGCAAAGAAAGCGATTTTGCCAGCGAAGTCGCGGCCCAGCTTGGGAATTGAGGCCGGCTGGCGTCTTATGGGCGCGTATGCCATCATTGCCGCGGGTCTTTTCCTTCGGCCCTGAAGGCTTGGTCCGCACAAGGCGTGCGTAGGAAAAAGGCATTGGGCATGGAAGCCGCAACCTCCCCCAAAACATCCATTCTTTATCCGCGTGTTTTGCTGAAGGTTTCCGGCGAAGCACTCATGGGGACCTCAAGCTATGGGGTCGATCCAGCCGCTCTCGAACGTATCGCCACGGACATTGCTGATGTTCACCATATGGGGGTCGAGATATGTCTGGTCGTTGGCGGCGGGAATATCTTTCGCGGTATTTCCGGCGCTGCGCAAGGGCTTGAACGGACCAGCGCGGACCATATGGGGATGCTGGCAACCGTGATCAATGCGCTTGCCGTTCAGAACGCCCTGGAACAACTGAACATTCCCACCCGCGTTCAGTCGGCCATTCCAATGGAAAGCATTTGCGAACCCTATATCCGTCGCCGCGCGGCGCGTCATATGGAAAAAGGGCGTGTCGTCATTTTCGCTGCCGGGACGGGGAATCCATTTTTTACGACGGACACGGCGGCAGCGTTGCGGGCGGTGGAAATGGGTTGCAGCGCAATCTTCAAGGGCACCCAGGTGGATGGCGTCTATAGTGACGATCCCCATAAGGTTCCCGATGCCACGCGGTACGATCGTTTGACATATCTCGACGTTATTTCACGCAATCTGGGGGTCATGGATACCTCGGCAATTTCGCTTGCGCGGGACAATGCGGTTCCCATTGTGGTGTTTTCAATTCACGAGCCCAAAAATTTTGCTCGGGTACTTCAGGGCAAGGGCCGTTTTACCCTTATTGGGGACGAGGAAGGAAGGCAGGGTTCATGACCACAGCCGATCTGAGCGATCTTCAACGGCGCATGGAGGGTGCGTTGGCAGCCTTGGAAAAGGAATTTCGGGGGCTGCGTACCGGTCGCGCGTCAATCACGCTGCTGGAGCCGATTGTCGTCGATGCCTATGGTAGCCCAACGCCGATTACGCAGGTTGGCACGATTGGCGTGCCGGAGCTGCGCATGCTTTCGGTCCAGGTTTGGGACAAGGGCAACGTGAAAGCGGTGGAAAAAGCCATCCGCGAATCCGGCCTGGGCCTGAACCCGATCGCGGAGGGGCAGGTTGTGCGGGTTCCGATTCCGGAACTTACAGAAGACCGCCGAATGGAATTTGCGAAGGTTGCTGGAAAATATGCGGAGCAGGCGAAAGTCGCGGTACGCAACGTACGCCGTGATGGCATGGACGCGTTGAAAGACCTGGAAAAAAATGGGGAAATTTCCAAGGACGAACAGCGTGCCCAGTCGCAGAAAATTCAATCATTGACCGATGATTACATTCATAAGCTCGAAAAATCTCTGGAAGCTAAAACCCAAGAAATTTCACACGTCTAGAAGAATGGAAGCCGTTCCGAATTTAAGCGAGCCTATTTCCATGCCAAAGCACATAGCCATTATCATGGATGGCAATGGGCGCTGGGCTGCAGCGCGCCACTTGCCGCGCGCCATTGGACACAAACGTGGTGCCGAGGCCGTGCGACGGACCGTCAAGGCCGCGAAAAATCTTGGAATTTCTTACTTAACGCTTTTTGGGTTTTCTTCGGAAAACTGGAAACGGTCGCACAGTGAGATCCTGGATTTGATGCAGTTGCTGCGCTTTTACCTGCGCAATGAACTTGAAGAAATGATGAAAAACGGCGTTCGATTGCGCATCATTGGGGATCGCGCCAAGCTCGATCCGGACATTGTTACCCTGATTGAGGAAGTCGAAGCCGCGACAGTGAAGAACACAGGTGTTAACCTTACCCTTGCGCTCAGCTATGGCGGCCGTCACGAAATTGTTGAGGCCACGCGTAAAATTGCCAAAGAAATAGTGGCAGGAAAGATCTCTGCCGAAGATATTTCCGAATCTATGTTCGCAAATTATCTGGAAACCGCGACCATTCCGGATCCCGACCTTATTATCCGGACAAGCGGCGAGAAACGCATAAGCAACTTCCTGCTCTGGCAGTCCGCGTATACGGAATTCGTGTTTCTTGATAAATTCTGGCCGGACTTTACACAGAAGGATGTTGAGGATGCCGTCCGTGAATTCGGAAATCGAGAGCGACGATACGGCGCAGCCGATTCCTAAGGGCGGATCGTCGCTTTTGCGTCGGATTGCATCGGCGGTGGTTCTCGCTCCAGCGGTTCTTGCGGTCGTTTATTTCGGTTCACCCTATTTCGAAATCCTCATGACGCTTGTGGCGGTGGGGCTTGCCTATGAATGGGCCAGGCTATGTGGCGGTGGCGGGGTCCATCCGGCGGGCTGGGCGTTGCTGGCGCTGGTGCTGTTGATCGTTTGTGCGGCCATTGCGGGGCCTGACCGGGTGGCAATCAGTTTGTTGGCTATCGGGGCCGTCAGTCTCTATCTTTTAGGCCGTTTCGGCGAGGGCGCGCAGGTCACATGGCTTGCTGGTGGCGTCCTCTATGTTGCCGCACCTTGTATTGCCTGTCTTTGGCTGCGTGCCGATCCGGAAAGTGGAAGGGCAGTTTTTTTCTGGCTTCTTGGCGTGGTCTGGACGACGGACATTGCGGCATATGCGTTTGGGCGTGCAATTGGGGGGCTGAAACTTGCGCCGCGCATCAGCCCCAACAAAACTTGGGCAGGCCTTGCCGGGGGCGTTTTTTGCGCAGGTTTTGCCGGATGGGCAATTGCTTACGGGTTCGGTTTTCCGCGCCCGGAATGGCTTGGCGCTTTTGGCGCCTTGCTTGCAATCGTTGCGCAAGGTGGTGATCTTGTTGAATCCGCTGTGAAGCGGCATTTTGACGTGAAAGATACCGGGCGGCTCATTCCCGGCCATGGCGGATTGATGGATCGCCTTGATGGCGTGCTGGCCGCCGCACCGGTCGCCGCGCTTGTGAAGCTGTTTACAGGAGACTGGATTTTTCCATGACATTGCAGCAAATGCGAAAACCACAGAATAGGCCGAAGCGGGTAACAATCCTGGGTTCGACCGGTTCGATCGGCTGCAACACTGTGGAATTGCTTGCAGCCAATCCCGAAGCTTATGAAGTCGTCGCGCTAACGGCGAATAGCAACGTTTCCCTATTGGCAGCCCAGGCCCGCCAGCTTGGTGCACGGCTTGCTATCGTCGCCGATCCTGATCGCTATGGCGAATTAAAGGCCGCGCTTGCCGGGACGGATGTCGAAGTGGCGGCGGGCAAAGAAGCGCTCGTTGATGCGGCAACGCGGCCGGCGGATTGGATGATGGCAGCCATCGTTGGTGCGGCCGGGCTTGCGCCTACGCTTGCGGCCATTCGCTGCGGTGGCATCGTAGGGCTTGCCAATAAGGAATGTCTCGTTTGTGCCGGGGACCTGATGCTTGCCGAGATTAGCAAAAGTGGCACAACCCTGTTGCCGGTTGATTCAGAACACAATGCGATCTTTCAGGTTTTGGACATGGAGCATGTCGAAGCGGTCGAGAAGATCACGCTGACCGCTTCCGGAGGCCCGTTTCGAAAATTTTCTTACAAGGCGATGTCGGACGTAACGCCGGAGCAGGCGGTCGCGCATCCAAACTGGGACATGGGCGCGAAAATTTCCGTGGATTCAGCAACGATGATGAACAAGGGGCTGGAACTCATTGAGGCCTTTTACCTGTTTCCGGTAAAAAAAGACCAAATTGATATTCTGGTTCACCCGCAATCCGTGATCCACAGTATGGTGTCCTATACCGATGGTTCCGTGCTGGCACAGCTCGGCATGCCAGATATGCGTACGCCGATTGCTTATGCGTTGGGTTGGCCGGAACGAATCTCAGCACCTTCGCCCCGGCTTGACCTTGCTGCGGTCGGCCAGCTTACCTTTGAAGCCCCTGATTCAGATAGATTCCCGGCGATCAAGCTTGCCCGCCAGTCCTTGCAAAGCGGCGGAGGCGCACCTACAATCCTGAACGCTGCAAACGAGGTCGCCGTTGCAGGCTTTCTTGCCGGCAAGATTGGTTTCCTGGAGATTGCGCGCATTGTTGAGGAAACACTGGAGCACATGGCGGCACCAGAGCTCCATACGCTGGAGGATGTCTTTGAAATGGATGCCAGCGCCAGGCGGCATGCTTCGGGATTAATCTAGCCACAAGGCCTTTATCAGCCATCCATCAGAAACCAACTAGGAATCGAATGCCGTGATCGAGTTTTTTATTGGAATATGGGATTATGTGATCCCATTCCTTCTCATTCTCACGGTGCTCGTTTTTGTCCATGAAATGGGGCATTACCTGGTTGCGCGCTATAATGGTGTGCGCATCGAAACCTTTTCCATCGGTTTTGGGCCAGAACTGTTTGGATGGAACGACAAGGTAGGTACGCGCTGGAAGTTCAGCATGCTGCCCTTGGGCGGCTATGTGAAGATGTTTGGCGAGATGGACCTTGATGAGGAAAGCGACAAACCCCCGCTCTCAGACGAGGAAAAGGAGCTTTCCTTCGTTCACAAGCCACTACACCAGCGAGCTGCCATTGTTGCGGCGGGGCCAATCGCCAATTTCTTATTTGCGATTTTGGCGTTTGCCATTCTTTTTTCTACCTTTGGCCAGCCCTACACCGTGCCTGATATCGGGGGCGTTCAGGCCGGCAGCGCGGCCGAAGCGGCAGGCTTGCGCTCTGGCGATGTTGTGCTGCGGATTGACGGTTCTTCGATCAATCGTTTTGAGGACATCAAACAGGTTGTTGGCCTGAATACCGGCTCTCCGCTAGAAATCATTGTCGAGCGGGATGGCGGGGAAGTGACGGTTGTTGCGACGCCCGAACGGGTCGAGATCACGAATCGCTTCGGGCACGTTCAGACGGTTTCCCGTTTGGGAATCCGCAGTGCCGGCATGAACTATCTTCTCCGGGATCCTGGAACGGCACTTTGGGAAGGAACGAAAGAGACGGTGGCTTTTACAGCGCTAACGCTGAAAGCCCTCGGCCAGATGATTTCCGGAACGCGCGGGGCCGATGAATTAAGTGGCCCGATCGGCATTGCACAAATGTCCGGTGAGGCGGCCCGGGGTGGCTTCGCGACGTTGCTTTGGTTTATGGCCATCCTTTCTATCAATTTGGGACTGATTAACATCTTTCCTATTCCTCTGCTGGATGGCGGGCATCTTTTCTTTTATGGGATCGAGGCCATAATCGGCAGAGCGCCAAGCGCGAAATTGAGGGAGATTGGGTTCCGTCTTGGTCTTGCCATGGTGCTGACCTTGATGGTTTTTGCCACCTGGAATGATCTTTCCCGTCTTCCGGTGGCGGATTATTTCCGAGGTCTTTTCTCTTGATGCATTGGCAACAGGCCGTTGGCTGGAAGTCGTGCGTGTACGTGGCAGCGCTGTTTGCGCTGTTGTTCTTTAATGCCCCTGTGTCGGCGCAGGATTTTCAGACCGGCGAGATGATCGAGCAGGTGAGAATCCAGGGTACGCAGCGAATCGAGCCGGAAACCGTCCACTCCTACATGCTTATTCGCGCGGGCGACAGCTACGACGCCACACGGGTGGACCACTCGCTAAAAGCCCTCTTCGCTACGGGATTGTTTGCCGACATCACGATCCAGAGAGAGGGCAATGCGTTAATCGTTCACGTCGTTGAAAACCCGATCATCAGCAATGTCGTCTTTGAGGGTAACGAGGAAATTGAGGACGAAAGCTTTGAGGAAGAGGCGCAGTTAAAGGCGCTTTCCGTTTATTCCCGGACAAAGGTACAAAGCGACGTTCAACGCATTCTTACCCTTTACCGTCGTCGCGGCTATTTTGCGGCAACGGTTGCGCCAAGCATCATCCAACACCAGCAAAACCGCGTAACTCTGGTTTATCAAATCACGGAAGGTCCGGTCGCCGGCATCCGTCGAATTAGTTTCGTCGGCAATAAAATATTCTCGGACAATAAACTGCGCAGCGTTGTAATAAGCCGCATATGGAAATGGTACCGGTTTTGGGCGCAAGACGATACGTATGACCCAGACCGGCTGACATTTGATCGCGAGCTTTTGCGACGGTTTTATATGCAGAACGGTTATGCGGAATTTGTGGTTGTTTCCGCCGTTGCCGAAATCACCCCGGATCGAGAAGCCTTTTTTATCACCTTTACGATTGATGAAGGGAAGCGCTTTCATTTTGGGCAGGTTTCAATTCGCAACGAATTGCAACGGTTTGATGCAAATCTTCTGCGCAATGAAGTCACGACCCTTGAAGATGCCTGGTACAATTCCAACAAGGTAGATGACACGGTCGATAGGATAACCGACGAGTTGGGTGTGCTTGGCTACGCCTTCGTGGACGTTCGACCGATTGTTGATCGCGATTTCAAAAGCAAAAAGGTCAAAATCACCTACCATATCAAGGAAGGGGAACGCGTTTACGTAGACCGCATCAACATTCGTGGAAACGAACGAACCGTTGATCATGTGATTCGAAGAGAAATGCGTTTTGCAGAAGGGGACGCATTCAACGCAGCGAAAATGAACCGTTCCAAACAACGCCTTCAAAACCTGAACTACTTTGAAACCGTTGAAGTGACGAAGGAACCGGGGGATGAGCCGGATAAGACGGATATCAACGTAGATGTGGAAGAAAAATCCACGGGTGATTTCAGCATTGGCGTTGGATTTTCAACATCGGCCGGTGCCCTTCTGGAACTGGGAATTACCGAGCGAAATCTTTTGGGGAAGGGGCAGACCCTGGCCCTCAAGCTCAACGTTGCCGAAAGACAACAGGAGCAAAGCCTGAGTTTCACGGAACCCTATCTTTTTGGTAAGGAACTGAGCGGGGGGGTCGAAATTTTCAGGCGTTCGTTCGATCAAGAAGATTTCAGCTCGTTCAAGCTTGAGCAAGTTGGCTTTACCATTCGCATGGGCTATCCATTGGCAGAGCACCTGCGTGAGAGCTGGAGCTACACATTGCAGAAGGATGACCTTCGCGACGTTCCTTTTTTCGCCTCCCGTTTTGTGCGTGACCAGGAGGGGAATTTTACGGCGTCAGTGCTTGGGCACTCGATTGGTTATGACAAGCGCGACAATGCCCTGAAGCCGACGGAAGGCTATTTTGGGGTTCTGAGGACCGATGTGGCCGGACTAGGCGGCAATGTAAAGTTCTTGCGTAATAATTTGAGTGGCGGCTATTTTTATTCCCTGGATGATGATCGAAAATGGGTTGTCAGCTTGCGTTCCGCTGTGGCCTACGTCGCCCGGCTTGGAAGTGCGGACATACGAATAAGCGATCGGTTTTTCCTGGGAGGGGATAATCTTCGGGGTTTTGAGAATAGCGGCGTTGGTCCGCGCGACATTCTAACGAATGACGCTTTAGGCGGTAACTTCATGTACAATGGCGGCGTCGAGCTGAGGGTGCCGCTTGGGCTAAAATCCAGTGGCATTTCGGCGGCTCTTTTTATCGATTTTGGCACGCTGACAAGCGTGGATGCGACGGGACCGGAGGTGCGCGATAAGTCTAACCTTCGCATGTCCGCGGGGTTCGGAATTTCTTGGGAYTCGCCTTTTGGCCCCATACGGGGAGACTTTGGCATTCCAATCCTCAAAGAAGGTTTTGACGAGCAGGAAATTTTTCGCTTTAGATTCGGAAAAGTCTTTTAGAGAAAAKAAAACCTTAAAAATTCAGGTGTTATGATTATGAAAAATTACATGCGATTCATCCCAGTCCTGCTTGGCACATTTCTATTGTCGGCTGTGGCCGCTATGCCAACTCATGCTCAGACCGCTCCTGCAACAAGCATCGCCGTCGTAGATATGTCCGTCATTATCAGCAAGGCGAAGGCATACGTTCAGCTTCGCGAACAAATGGACAAGCTTACGCAGGATTTGCAGGCGGACGCCAAGAACATGGAAGAAGAGTTCACCAAACAACGCGAAGATCTTGTCCGCCAGAAAACCCTTCTTTCGCCGGACTCCTTCAAGCAGCGTCAGGAAAAATTTCAGAGTAAGTTTATGGCAGAGGCGAAGGGCTTCGATACACGTAAAACAAATTTACGCGCGACTTTCGACAAGGCCGTTGGCCAGATTCAACAGAAACTTGCAGAAATTGCTTCCAATGTCGCCCAGGCTCGCGGGTTTAACATCGTCATAACGGGAGATAGCGTCCTTTATGCTGTCCGTGGCTTTGATGTCAGCGAGGATGTCCTAAAGCAGCTGGACGAAGCCCTTCCCAAGGTGAATTTGGCTAAGTAGGGAGGTTTCTTTTTGCCGGACCCCCGTTTTTTTTCATCTGCTGGCCCCTTTACGCTTGCGCAAATTTTCAAGATTGCTGACGTGCCTGTGCCAAAGGGCGTGGACTCAAAGCGTATTTTTGAGGACATTGCGTCATTGGATCAGGCGGATGCCTGTCACGTAAGCTTTCTGGACAATCGAAAATATTTGCCGCTTTTTGAAAACAGCAAGGCGGGACTTTGTATCGCGCACCCGGATATGGCGGGCCGTGCGCCGGCTGGAATGATTTTGCTGGAGACGGCAAAACCCTATCGAACCTACGCGCGTGTTGCCGCAGCTTTTTATCCACCGGCAACGATTCGGCCCGGGATTTCCGACTTGGCGAGCGTGGATCCAACGGCGAAAATTGGTGTGGGCACGGCTGTCGAGGCGGGGGCCGTTATCGGTGCCCATGCGGAAATCGGCCCGCGTTGCTGGATCGGACCAAATGTTGTGATTGCCGAAAATGTACAGATCGGCGACGATTGTAAAATTGGTGCGTGTGCATCGATAAGCCACGCTATCCTGGAATCACGGGTAACAATCTATCCAGGCGCCAGGATAGGCCAGGACGGGTTTGGGTTTCACCCGGATCAGGAAGGGCATTTGCGGGTTCCCCAATTGGGCCGGGTTCTTGTTCATGATGATGTCGAAATTGGCGCAAATACGACAATTGACCGCGGCGCGAATGCCGACACGGTTATTGGCGCTGGATGCATGATCGACAATCTTGTGCAGATTGCCCATAACGTTCATTTGGGTAAGGGCTGCGTGCTGGTTTCCCAGATAGGTATTTCCGGAAGCACGAAGCTTGGTGATTATGTGTTCATTGGCGGGCAGGTCGGAATGACTGGGCATCTTGCGATAGGCACGGGTGCTCGCATCGGGGCGCAGTCTGGCGTCATGCGGGATGTGGCTCCCGGGGAAACTGTTGGAGGAACCCCCGCCGTGCCCATTAGACAATATCATCGTCAAACGACCACTCTAGCCAAATTGGCGAGGAAAAAGGGAAACTGAGCGGTGGCGAAAGAAATAAAAAATGATAGCGATTTGGACGTTCTGCAGATTATGCAGAAACTACCTCATCGTTACCCATTTTTGTTGATTGACCGATTGACCGAAATTGTTCTTGGCGAGAGTGCGACGGGCATTAAAAATGTCTCGATTAACGAGCCGTTTTTTCATGGGCACTTTCCGAACGAGCCGGTTATGCCGGGGGTTCTGATTATCGAATCCATGGCCCAAACGGCAGGATGCCTCGTGGTTCACACCTTGGGATCCGAGGCGGAAGGTAAGCTCGTTTTTTTCATGTCGATCGAAAATGCGCGTTTTCGCAAGCCGGTCGTTCCCGGCGATCAGATGCGTGTGTATGTCGAAAAAAAGAAACGCAGGGCGAATATCTGGAAATTCACCGGCCTTGCCAAGGTGGGTGAGCAAGTGATGGCGGAAGCGACCTTTACCGCGATGATTATGGATCGCTGATGTCTATAAAAATTCATCCAACGGCCATTGTTGAGTCGGGCGCCAAGCTGGGCGAGGACGTTACGATCGGCCCTTATTGTTGTGTCGGCCCAGAAGTCGAATTGGGGGACGGAGTCTCGCTTGTTTCGCATGTCGTTGTGCATGGACAAACAAAAATAGGCGAGAAAACAAAGATTTATCCCTATGCATCTATCGGGCACCCACCGCAGGATTTGAAATATGCCCGCGAACCATCCAAGCTTATCATCGGCAGCCATAACGTTATTCGCGAGCATGTAACGATGAATCCGGGTACGGAGGGCGGTGGCCTGATTACCCGCGTCGGCAGCCATTGTTTGTTTATGATAGCTTCGCATGTCGCACATGATTGCAACGTCGGCGATCACGTTGTCATGGCGAACAATGGCACCCTTGGCGGTCATGTGAAGGTTGGCGAATACGCCATTATCGGTGGCCTTTCGGCGGTTCATCAGTTCGTCCGCATCGGCAGGCATGCCATGGTTGGCGGCATGTCCGGCGTCGAGAACGACGTCATTCCATACGGTTCGGTTATGGGCAATCGGGCGTATTTATCCGGCTTGAACATTATCGGTCTCAAGCGTCGGGAATTCTCGCGCGATGCGATCCATACGCTTCGCAACGCCTATCGCCTCTTATTCGCTGAGGAAGGGACCCTGGCAGAGCGTCTTACGGATGTTTCCGAACTTTTTGAAAAGAACGAGACGGTTCAGGAAATTGTCACGTTCATTCAAGCGGATTCTTCACGATCTATCTGTCAGCCCAAGGCGGGGCATGCCGAATAAACTTGGAATCATTGCCGGCAATGGCGCGTTGCCGGAAAGGATTGTTGAAGCCTGCCGATCAAAGGGGCGGGAATGTTTTGTTCTGGCCTTGAAAGGGCATACGAACTCGAAAACGGTTGCAAACGTGCCCCATGCCTGGGTTCGCCTGGGCGCGGTTGGCACCGCCATCAAGCTTTTGCATGAAGCCGGAGTCAAAGATCTCGTGCTTGCCGGCCCCGTGGGCCGCCCCACGCTTGCCTCTCTGCGCCCGGACGTAAAGGGGGCCATGCTTTTGGCAAAGGCGGGCGTCGCCTCTTTAAGCGACGATGGGTTGCTTCGCATGGCGATTAAGGCGTTGGAAACGGAGGGGTTTCGTGTGGTGGGAGCCGAAGACGTGTTCGACGAACTGCTGACGCCGGAAGGTGTGCTTGGAAAACTTGCGCCGGATCGTTCCGCCGAGGCGGACATCACCCGTGGCGTTGAAATCGCACGCGCTATCGGTTTCTTCGATGTCGGCCAGGCCGTCATCGTCCAGCAGGGAATTGTCCTCGGCGTAGAAGCGGTGGAAGGAACCGATGCCCTGATCGATCGGGCCGGCCGCCTTCGACGTGAAGGTCCGGGCGGCGTCCTGGTAAAAATTAAAAAACCGATGCAAGAGGCCCGGGCGGATTTGCCGACGATCGGAATGGCCACGGTGCAGGCAGTGGCAAAGGCGGGCCTTTGCGGAATTGCCGTCGAGGCCGGCGGTTCACTCATCATCGACCGTACCCACGTGATTGAAGCCGCCGACCGGGCCGGTCTTTTTCTTGTCGGAATCAAGGTGCCATTATGACCGGTGGGCATGGCCCGGATGCCGGGCCGCTTTTCTTCATCATCGCAGGCGAGCCTTCAGGCGATTTGCTGGGCGCGCGTCTGATGGCGGCGCTTCGTGAGCGTTTGGGCAAAGGCGTCCGTTTTTACGGCATTGGTGGCGAGGGGATGTTGCGGGAAGGGCTTGAAGCCCTCTTTCCAATGCGGGACATTGCCCTTATCGGGATTGCGGAAATCTTGCCCCATCTGCCGTTGCTTCTGCGGCGAATTCGCGAAACGGTTGCGGCGATCAAGACGGCGCGGCCCGTTTCCCTGATTACAATCGATACGCCAACCTTCAGCTATCAGGTTGCGCGCAGGCTAAAGGGTTCGGGGATTCCGGTTGTCCATTACGTGGCGCCTCAGGTCTGGGCCTGGAAACCGCGCCGTGCGAAAAAACTTGCCCGTGTGAATGATTTGTTGCTCACGCTGCTTCCTTTCGAGCCACCAATCTTTAAGAAGGAGGGTCTTCCCAGCATCGCCGTCGGCCACTCGGCCATTGAATCGGGTGCAGGTACAGGGGATGGGCCATATTTTCGGGAACGGCACAACATTCCGCCGCTTTCCCCGGTGATTGCCATGCTACCAGGAAGTCGCCATTCTGAAACTTCACGGCTGCTGCCGGTCTTTGGTGATGCGCTTGCCTTGCTGCGGGTCCGCTATCCACGATTGCATGCGGTTGTACCAACCGTCTCGGTCGTTGAGGAAGAAGTTCGAACGGCAACAGCCAACTGGCCGGTGCCGACGATCGTCATAAAGAACGATGACGAAAAATGGGATGCCCTGTCTGCCAGTGAAATTGCCGTCGTTGCCTCCGGTACGGCGACCGTCGAAGTCGCGCGAGCCGGCCTTCCGATGGTGGTCACCTATCAGGTTAATCCGGTTACCGCCTGGCTCCTTCGTCGCATGTTACGCATTCCCTACGTCGCGCTCGTGAATGTTATTTTGAACCGGGAAGTCTTACCGGAGCTTCTTCAGGAAAACTGCAACCCAAAAATGCTGGCGGACAGCCTGATCCGCCTGCTACAGGATCCGGCGGCCCGCGAGTTGCAAAAACGTGACGTCAAAGAAGCGCTTCTGCAATTGGGGGAAGGGGATGAACTTCCTTCAAGACGCGCTGCGAGTGCGATTCTCGAATTTTTAGAAAAACGGGCAGCTTCTAGCTAGACGGCTGGCCTTTTATGGGGTGAGGCGTCGCCGTTTATTTGCGTTTTTCGACGGGGACAAAGCTGCGTTCCGTGGCACCGGTGTAAAGCTGTCTTGGGCGCCCGATTTTCTGTTCCGGATCCTCGATCATTTCCTGCCATTGCGCAACCCAGCCAACCGTGCGCCCAAGGGCAAACATGACGGTAAACATGGAGGCTGGAATTCCCATCGCTTTGAGAATAATGCCGGAATAGAAATCGACATTTGGAAAGAGTTTTTTCTCAATAAAATAGTCGTCTTCAAGGGCAATGCGCTCAAGCTCCATCGCCAGTTCCAGAAGGGGCTCGTTTTTTACGCCCAGATCGTCAAGCACCTCGTGAGCCGATCCACGAAGGACGGCGGCACGTGGGTCATAGTTTTTGTAAACACGATGGCCAAAACCCATGAGGCGAAACGGGTCGTTTTTATCCTTCGCACGCTTGATAAATTCTGGCACGCGATCTTTCGATCCAATTTCCTGCAACATGTTGAGGACGGCTTCGTTTGCGCCGCCATGCGCAGGTCCCCAAAGTGAGGCAATTCCAGCCGCGATACAGGCATATGGATTGGCGCCGCTCGATCCGGCAAGGCGCACGGTCGAGGTTGAGGCATTTTGCTCGTGATCGGCATGAAGAATGAAAATCTTATCCAAGGCGTTGGCGAGCACCGGGTTTTTCTTATAATCTTCGCAAGGTACCGCAAACATCATACGAAGCGTGTTCTCGCAATAGCTCAGATCGTTTCGTGGATAGATGAATGGTTGTCCAAGCGAATATTTAAAGGCCATTGCTGCAATCGTCGGAAGTTTTGCGATAAGACGATGCGAAGCAACCATCCGTTGGTGAGGATCGTTGATATCGAGGTTGTCGTGATAGAAGGCGGCAAGCGCACTTACGACGCCGCAAATTATGGCCATTGGATGTGCGGCACGTGGAAACCCGCGTAAGAAAAAGCCGATCCGTTCATCCACCATCGTGTGGTAAGTGATGTTGTGTTCGAATTCCTCTTTTTGCGTGGCGTTTGGAAGTTCCCCGTGAAGCAGTAGATAGCAGACTTCCAGATAATCGCTTTTTTCGGCAAGTTCCTGAATGGGATAGCCGCGGTAACGCAAGATGCCTGCTTCACCATCGATGTAGGTGATCTTTGAGCGGCAACTGGCTGTGGACGTGAAGCCAGGGTCGTAGGTGAAGCAGTCAGTCGTGGCGTATATCTTGCGGGCATCAATCACGGATGGCCCGTCCGTACCGTCAAAAACCGGCAGTTCGTATTTATCGCCTGTCCGATTGTCGATGAGGGTAAAAGAAGGCTCGGTCTGCTTTTTATTCATTCCTGTTTGTCCTTGCCTCTAGATAGACAGCCTCTAGATCTGTGTCGTAGCTCACCCTTCATCAAAGGCTTTTTCTGCCTCGTTTTATGCGTGACAAGCCTGTTCGAAGGGAAAAATTTTCAGCCCGTAATCTATCCTAGGGGAGGACATCACGCAAACGATTCAGCACCTCGGCCTTGCCAAGAATAGCCATAACCTCAAAGATTCCAGGCGATGCGTTGCTGCCCGTAAGCCCTGCCCGCAGGGGCTGGGCCAGTTTTCCGAGTTTTATGCTATCGGCTTCAGCCAAATCCTGGATTGCCGCTTCCAGAGCGTCCTCTTTCCAGGAATCAAGTTCGGTAAGTCTTGCGGCGATCTTTGCGAGATATGCCTGCCCTTCCTCATTCAGTAATTTTTCCGCTTTTTTATTCAGCGGGATCGGATGGCTGCGAACATAGAACGTGGCATTTTCGGCAAGTTCGTTCAGGTCTTTTGCGCGTGCTTTCAATCCCGGCATTGCGAGAAGAAGCCGCTTCTCGTTCTCGGTTGTAAGTTTTTTATCAAGAACGCCTTCTATTTTTGGGGCAATCAGCCCAACAAGCCGCGCGTCTTTCTCTTCGCGCAAATAATGGCCGTTCAGATTTTCTAATTTTTTTAGATCGATCCTCGCAGACGAGCGACCGACGGCATCCAGGCCAAACCATTCGATGGCCCGGTCCGTTGGGATAATTTCCTCGTCACCGTGGCTCCACCCAAGGCGAAGAAGATAGTTGCGAAGCGCTTCTGGAAGGAAACCCATTTCCCGATACGCGTCGACCCCGATGGCGCCGTGGCGCTTGGACAGTTTGGAACCATCGGGCCCATGAATGAGGGGCAAATGGGCAAATTTTGGAGTCGGCCACGACAAAGCGCGATAAATCTGGGTCTGGCGAAAGGCGTTTGTCAGATGATCGTCCCCCCGGATGACATCCGTAATTCCCATATCGTGGTCATCAACCACAACGGACAGCATATAGGTTGGGGTGCCGTCGGCACGCAGCAGCACCATATCGTCCAGTTGCGCGTTTTCGACGGTCACATCTTTTTGAACAAGATCGTGGATAAGGGTTGTTCCATCGAGAGGGGACTTGAAACGGATGGTTGGTTTTACGCCCGCTGGCGCTTCCGATGGGCCGCGGTCTCGCCAGCGCCCGTCGTAACGGACAGGCTTTCCTTCCCGTTTTGCCGTTGCCCGCATTTCCGTAAGTTCTTCTGGGGAACAATAGCAATAATACGCCAATCCGTTTTTAAGCAGCTCATTTGCTATTTCGATATGGCGATTCGCTCGCAGGCTTTGATAGACGGGCTCTTCATCGGCGTCCAATCCCAGCCAATGCAGCCCGTCGAAGATCGCATCAACGGCTTCTTTCGTAGAGCGCAAACGGTCCGTGTCCTCAATGCGAAGCAGAAAGGAGCCACCGTGGTGGCGTGCATAAAGCCAGTTAAACAGAGCGGTTCTGGCACCTCCAATATGGAGGTAACCGGTTGGACTTGGGGCAAAACGCGTGATGATAGACATGCTTCTCGACAGGTGTAAGGAATGCGTAAGCTGTGATTTCATATGGGTTTAGCATATTGAAAGCACTTGCAGTAGGGCTGGCATAAATGATTGTGAAGGACAGCGACATATCCTTTGATGTTTCGGCGAAGGGCCGTTCTTTCGGCCAGCGTTTCATGCAAGCGGTCGCCGGGAATTTGCTGGCCGAGCGCGAAAACTGGCAATTGTGGCTGCCGGTTGGCTTGGGCCTTGGGATTGCAATCTATTTTTCCCTGGGCTTTGAGCCATCGCTGTGGGTTGCCCTTCTGCTTGCAGGGGGCCTGTTTCTGGGTATCGTCCTTTTGTGGAATCGCGGTGTCTGGTTCATGCTTTTTCTTGCCATTGCCACCATCGGCATTGGTTTTTCTGCAGCGAAAATACGCACGTTTCTTGTTGCTGCGCCATTTCTCGAGGAAGAAACCGGAATGGTTTCTATCGAAGGGAGAATCGCGCATTTTGATGTTCTCCCCAATGGCTTTCGCGTCACCCTTCACGACGCCCGGATCGAAGGAATTGCTCCGGAAGCCACGCCGGAAAATGTGCGCATTCGTCTTCGCAGGGATCAGCAGCGGGCACCCCTGCGTATTGGTGAATGGGTGCGCGTTCGCGGCATGCTTTTGCCGCCACGTGCACCGACGGCACCAGGGAATTTTGATTTTCAGCGCCACGCTTTCTTCAAAGGTCTAGGGGCCGTTGGCTTTGCCATCGGCCCCCTTGAAGCGGTTGCCGAGAAAAATGTCGCTGAGGCAAATACGGATGATCGCCTCTTTAAAAGCGAAGTTGAAAAATCCCGCCAATGGATTTTTGATCGCGTCGTGGACGTGCTGCCAGGTCAAAGAGGGGCGGTTGCTGCCGCGCTCATGACTGGAAAGCGAGGGGCGATTGCCGAAGATGTGTGGCAGGCGATGCGGAATTCAGGCCTTGCCCATCTGCTCGCCATTTCCGGTCTGCATATCGGCCTTGTTGCCGGTATTCTGTTTGTCGCCATGCGTGCGCTTCTGGCTTTGGTTGAGCCTCTGGCGCTGCGCTACCACATCAAGAAATGGGCTGCGGTCGTCGCACTTTTCGGGGCTTTCGGTTACCTCATTTTATCTGGGGGGACCGTTCCGACCCAACGCGCATTTTTGATGATTGGTTTGGTTCTGCTTGCCGTTCTGTTGGACCGGACGGGGATTTCCATGCGCCTGGTCGCCTGGGCGGCTGTTGTTATTCTTCTGTTGCAGCCAGACACCCTGCTTGGCGCGTCCTTCCAGCTTTCCTTTGCCGCCGTGATCGCTCTGGTTGCTGTCTACGAGGCCATTCGTCGGGTGTGGATCAGGAGAAAAGCGGCAGGTGGAGTGCTTCGCCGCGTCGGCCTTTACCTGGGGGGGGTCGGGCTGACGACCCTGGTTGCCGGCATGGCTACAGCGCCCTTTGCCGTTCAGCATTTCAACCGCTTTGCCGAATACGGGCTGGCGGCCAATCTGGTTGCCGTACCAATCACCGCCCTTTGGATTATGCCGTGGGCCGTTCTGGCGTTTCTCCTGATGCCGTTTGGCCTTGAACCGCTTGCCCTGGTTCCAATGGGGTGGGGCGTTAACGCCGTGATCGAGACGGCGAAGATAGTGGCGGGATGGCCGGGTTCCGTTGCCCTTCTACCATCCATGACGATGGCGGGTCTGGCGACGTTTACCCTTGGGGGGCTGTGGCTTTGTCTTTGGCGGCAGCGGTGGCGTTATTTCGGGCTTGTTGGCATTGCCGCAGGGCTGGCGACGATAGGGTTTTATCGGCCACCGGATATTCTTGTTTCCGAGAATGCGAAACTTTTCGCCGTACGGGCAGACGTGGACGGGTATCGCTTTTCCTCGCGGCGGGCGGCGCGGTTTTCCGGGCGGGACTGGCTGCGTCATGCGGGCGAAACGGATGTCCTGCCGTGGCCGAAGGAAGGGAAGAGCGAGGATGGCCGACTTGCCTGCGATAGTATGGGATGTATCTACCGCGTGCGTGGACAGATGGTTGCGCTCGTTTTCGAGCTTGGCGCCTTGGCCGAAGATTGCACCCTGGCCGACATGGTGATTAGCCGGGTGCCGGTACGTGACGGCGTTTGCCGGGGGGTTGATGTTGTGATTGACCGCTTCGACCTATGGCGAAAGGGCACACACGCAATTTGGCTTGATGAAGAGAAGGTGCGCATTCGCAACGTGCGTGACATGCGTGGGGAGCGACCGTGGGTGGGAGGCCCCAGAAAACGTGCCCGACGACGCGGGGCGACGAAGGCACGCGTCGAAAAAAACTAGAAAACTAGTATTGGCGGTAAAGAGCGACGAGCTTTCCCTGAATACGCACGCGGTCTTTGCCGAAAATACGCGTTTCATAATCTTTGTTTGCGGGTTCCAGCGCGATGGAGGGACCTTTTCGGCGCAGACGTTTGAGGGTGACTTCTTCGTTGTCGATGAAGGCCACAATGATGGCGCCGTTTTCCGCCGTACCGCATTCCTGAATGACCGCCGTATCACCGTCGTGAATGCCAGCGTCAATCATCGAATCGCCCGCCACTTCCAGGGCATAGTGATTGCCGTTTCCAATCAGGTTGCCGGGAATATCGATGGTCGCCGCGGGGTCTCGTAACGCTTCAATCGGCGTGCCGGCGGCGATGCGTCCGAACAATGGCAATTCGACCACCGGGGGGGCTTTCGGCGTCGTGTTGTCGTCGATTGCCTGGAGATGACGAAAATTGCCTCGAATGACTTCGCCGGGTGTGCCGGATGTATCTGACGCATAGGGGCCGGCGGCTGTTTCCGGCAATTTCAACACTTCAAGCGCGCGCGCGCGGTGGGGAAGGCGACGGATAAAACCGCGTTCCTCAAGCGCCGTAATCAGGCGGTGAATTCCGGATTTTGATTTGAGGTTCAGCGCCACCTTCATTTCGTCGAAAGAAGGGGCCACGCCTGTTTCGTTGAGGCGCTGATGGATGAACGTCAGGAGTTCATGCTGTTTCTTCGTCAACATTGGAATCCCCCAATTATCGAAATTTCCCAGGTGCCTGGACGTAAGACGAGTTCACAACGCCAAAACAGAACAAAAGGTAAACTCTACCTATGTTCTAGTTTAGTTCTTTTTATGCGTCAAGGGGTTCGCACACACACGCGCCGGGGGCGTCAGGCGAAGCTTGGCAGGCGCAGGATCGTGACGGTGTCGCCAGCGGCCGCAGCGGCGGCCTGGGGCAGGCGCAGGATCAGGCAATCGGCCACAGCTGTTTGTGCGAGCATGGAACTGTCCTGCTTGGAAAAGGGGGTGACATGGCGGATGCCGTCTTCGTCATGTGTGCTTTTTGCACTCAGATAGGCCTCTCTCGGGCCGTTCTTTGCCATCGCCAGGGTGAGGCGGGCGCTTTCCGGCTGTGGAGGCGTTTCCCTGAGGCCGAGAAGGGCGGCAATTGCCGGGCGCAGGAAAAGCAGGCCACCGACAACTGTGGTGACAGGATTTCCCGGCAGCCCCAAAAGCGGCGTGTCGTTGAGCCGCCCAAAAAGCGTTGGTTTTCCAGGCCGTGCCGCGACACCCCAGAAATCAAGATGAAGACCGGCCTCGCCAAGGACGCTTCGGACAAGGTCGTGGTCGCCTACGGAAGCGCCGCCAGTCGTGACCAGCAAATCGGCCTCCGCCGCCTTTGCGACCAGGGTAAGCAGGGACTGGCGGCTGTCCTTCGCAATGCCGAGATCCACAGGCTCGCCCCCGAAATGACGGATAAGAGCGGAAAGGGTGAAGCTGTTCGAATTCACGCTGTTTTCGGGCGGGAGATCGGCCCCTGGCATGACGAGTTCGTCGCCGGTCGCAAGGATGGCGATCCTGGGCTTTCGCCGCACCGCCAGTTGCGGCAGGTTCATGGCGGCGGCCAGGCCTATTGCCCGTGGGGTGAGCCTGATTCCGGCCTTTAGCAACGTTTTTCCTTTTTGGAAATCCAGGCCGGCCGGACGGACAAACTGCCCTTCAGTGACGCTTTCCTCCATGGTGGCGCTGGCTGCCGCTGCCGTGACTACTTCCTGCATGACGACCGCGTCCGCGCCCTTTGGCAGGGGGGCGCCGGTGAAGATGCGAACCGTCTCACCGTTGGATAGGGTCCCATCAAAACCTTGGCCTGCGCGGCTTTCACCGATAAGGGTCAGAGTTGCTGGTGCAGATGCGACATCGCAGGCACGAACGGCGTAGCCGTCCATCGACGAGACGGCCAGGGCCGGCTGTTCACGCTGGGCGACCAAATCTTCGGCCAGAACACGGCCAAAAGCATCGGAAATGGGGATTGTCTCGACGGAAACCGGTGTCAGAGCCGCTTCAATTGTTGCGATTGCACCCTTAACCGATATCATTAGTTTGCCTCATAAACCCCTGATTTTCCACCTGATTTATGTGTAAGGTGGATATCCGTGATTTGCATGGCACGGTCCACCGCCTTGCACATGTCGTAAATGGTAAGGGCCGCCACCGAGACGGCTGTCAGGGCTTCCATCTCAACCCCGGTTCGGGACTTCACCTTGCAACAGGCGGTGATTTCGACGGTGCTGCATTCCGGGTTGCAGACAAAATCAAGCTCGACCGAGGCCAGAGGCAGAGGGTGGCAGAGAGGGATCAAATAGGCGGTTCGTTTTGCCCCTTGAATGCCGGCAAGCCGGGCGACGCCAAGAACATCGCCTTTTTTCACGCTGCCTTGCTGGATCTTCGCCAGGGTTTCGGCCTGCATGCGAACAGTGCCTTTGGCGATGGCGATCCGGTCCGTCTCGTCCTTTTTCGTGACATCGACCATGACGGCATTGCCGTTGGCGTCGAAATGGGTGAAATCCTTGGCCATAAGTTTTTACATCTCCGCAGTTTTGTTGCTGCCGGGTGGCGCGAGAATTGCCCTTGTGGCGGCGGTCACGTCAGCCTCGCGCATGAGGGCTTCGCCAATAAGAAAGCTTGTTGCGCCCACTTTCGCCATGCGGGCAAGGTCTTTGGATGTTTTAAGGCCGCTTTCGCAGACGACGAGACGGTCCGAAGGCACTTTTTGTGCCAGAAATTCACCCGTTTCAAGGCTGACCTCAAGGGTGTCCAGATCCCGGTTGTTGATGCCGATCAGGCGCGATTTCATGGCCAGGGCACGGGTCAGTTCGCCTTCCGTATGGACTTCGATGAGAACGTCCATGCCAAGAATAAGTGCTGTTTTTTCGAGTATTAAGGCGGTTTCCTCATCCAGCGCAGCAAGTATTAGAAGCACGCAATCTGCACCAAGCGCACGGGATTCGTAAATCTGGTAGGGATCGAGCATGAAATCCTTGCGCAGGGCCGGCAGGGCCGTTGCGTTTCGGGCCTGGGCGAGGTGTTCGTCGCGCCCCTGAAACCAGGGCTCGTCCGTCAGCACGGACAGGCAGGTTGCGCCGCCGGCCTCGTAGGCAGCGGCGAGCGTGGCGGCATCGAAATCCTTACGGATCAGCCCCCGGCTTGGCGAGGCACGCTTGATCTCGGCGATCAGGCCATATTGCCTGGCTTGGCGCGCCGCCATGAGCCGTGCGAGGAAGCCGCGGGTGGGCGCGGCGGCTTCTGCCATCACGATCATCTCGGGCAGGGGCCGCTCTTCCAGACGGCGGGCGGTATGTTTGCGTTTTTCGGCGCAAATGCGGCTTAAAATTCCGGTCACGCGTCTTTTCCAGCGTTCGTGATTTCGACGAGTTTACGAAGGCTTGCCTGTGCCTGCCCACTATCAATGGCTTGTGCGGCAAGGGTCACGCCCTGCTTCAGGTTTCTGGCCTTTTCGGCAACGATCAAGGCGGCGGCGGCGTTGAGGAGGACAATGTCGCGGAAAGGTCCCGTTTTTCCATCCAGCAGCCGTTCGATTGCCCTGGCGTTCGTGCGCGCATTGCCACCTTTCAGCATTTCCGGTCGGGCACGGGGGAGGCCGGCGTCTTCCGGGACCACCTCGAAGCTGCGCACGCGACCAGAAGCAAGGGATGCCACAAAGGACGTCGTTGTTGTCGTCAATTCGTCGAGCCCGTCCTTGCCATGGACGACCCAGGCACGCGTCGTGCCCAGTTTTTTCAGCACACGCGCCATCGGAACGACCCAATCAGGCGAATAAACGCCAAGGAGTTGCCGTCTGGCACCCGCCGGGTTGGCCAACGGCCCCAGAAGGTTAAAAATCGTACGCATGCCGAGTTGTTTTCGGGTTTCCGCCACATGGCGCATCGCCTGATGGTGGTGGGGCGCGAACAGAAAGCCGATCTTCGCCTGACGAAAAGCCTGGCGGATGCGCCCCGGTGTGGTCGTAAGATTGACGCCCAGGGCTTCAAGCACGTCGGCCGAGCCGCATTTCGAGGACAGAGCCCGATTGCCATGCTTGGCGACGGGAACGCCGGCACCCGCGACAACGAGAGCCGCCGCCGTCGAGACGTTCAGGGTGCCCGAGGCATCGCCACCGGTGCCACAGGTATCGATGGCACCCGCCGGAGCCTGGATCGAAAGTGCCCTGGCGCGCAGCACCCGGGCGGCGGCGGTGATTTCCTCGACCGTTTCACCACGCACGCGCAGGCCCATAAGGAAGGCGCCGATTTCAGCCGGCGTGGCCGCGCCGGTCATCAAAGCCCGGAAGGCAGCAGAGGCCTCCTTCGCGTCAAGGGTTTTGCCGGTGGCTATTTTTGCCAGCAAGGGGTGAAGAACGCTTTTTCTTTTCGCCATTTCAGGCTTTCTTTCCAGCAAGGTTCAAGAAGTTCTGAAGCAATTGATGGCCGTTTTCAGAGGCGATGCTTTCCGGGTGAAACTGGACGCCATAAAGGGGCAGTTCCTTATGGGCGATGCCCATGATGAGGCCGTCATCGGCTTCTGCCGTGATGTCCAGGCAATTTGGCAAGGTTTCCCGCGCGACGGTCAGGGAATGGTAACGGGTTGCCGGAAAGGGGTCAGGGAGGCCCTGAAATAAATCCGTCCCCCGGTGATGGATTTCGCTGACTTTGCCATGCATCGGCACTGGCGCGTGAACGATGTCGCCGCCCATGGCCTGGGCGATGGCCTGATGACCAAGGCAGACGCCCAGAATAGGGACTTTTCCGGCGGCAGCCCGGATAAGATCGAGGCAGATGCCGGCTTGGTCCGGGTCACATGGCCCCGGTGAAATGACAATCCCTTCCGGCGCATAGGCCAGCGCTTCATCGACGCTAAGGGCGTCGTTCCGCTTGACCTCCATTTCGGCGCCCAATTCCCCGAAATAGTGATAAAGATTGTAAGCAAAGCTGTCGTAATTATCAATTAATAGAAACATATCAAATAATTATACATACAAACTGAATGTAGTTTCTTGGTTGGTTTCTTGACTTTTCCGCGCATATCGCTCACAAAAACAACATGACATCCAACGCGAAGGCGCAGCTTACGCCGAATGACCCGGCGAATGAAGGCCGGGAATTGTCCCTTGGCGTAAAAGGGATGACTTGCACCAATTGCGCGGGCCATATCGAAAAAGCCCTTGGCCGGCTTGCCGGTGTCCTCAATGCGCGGGTTAATTTCACGATGGAACGTGCCGATATCCGTTTCGACCCAGACCGGGTTGATCCTGTGGCAATCGTGAAGGCCATTCTGGACATGAATTACGAGGTGCCGCTGGTGTCGGTCGTGCTCAGGATTAACGGCATGACATGTGGAAATTGTGCACACACGATCGAAAAAGCGCTGAGGCGCGTTCCCGGCGTTCTTACCGCAAAGATCAATTTGGCGACGGAACAGGCTCTGTTGGAAGTGGCCCAGGGCCAGCTTGACGTAATGGCGTTGCGCAAAGCCGTGACGGCGGTGGGCTATGGCGCGACCTTTATCGACGACCCGGAAAACCGGGCGTCGGAGAACGAAAGCATTGAAGCGCGCCGCCGCCTTCACTGGCAGACCGGTTCTCTTATTGCCGCCATCCTGCTGTCCTTTCCCCTGGTTGCCCAGATGCTCGGCGACTTCGTAGGCCTTGGGTTCCATCTTTCGCCGATGGTGCAGATGGTTCTTGCCAGCTTTGTGCAATTTGGCATCGGCTGGCGTTTTTACCGCGCCGCCTGGGTGGCGCTTCGCTACGGCAATGGCACAATGGACCAGTTGGTCGCGCTTGGAACGTCGGCTGCCTATGGGTTAAGCGTCACCCGGGTCCTTTGGCCGGAGACCGAAGGGGCGGAGGCGCTTTATTTCGAGGCATCGGCCATCATCCTTACCCTCGTTTTGCTCGGCAAATGGCTTGAAAGCCGTGCCAAGCAGGGAACGTCAGCCGCCATCCGGGCCTTGATGAAGCTTCGGCCCTCGGTGGCGAGGCTCTTGCGGAACGGTGAGGAGGTCGAGGTGCCAATCAATGCCGTGGTGGTTGGGGACGTTGTCCTGCTTCGCCCCGGGGAACGCGTGCCCGTCGATGGCGACATTCTTAGTGGTCAAAGCGAGATCGACGAATCGCTGATTACCGGAGAAAGCCAGCCGGTTGAAAAGGGAGAGGGTGCTTTCGTGACGGCGGGTTCCGTAAATGGTTCCGGGCTGCTTCACATCACGACAACGCGTATCGGCGCAGAGACAACCCTTTCGCGGATCATCGCGTTGGTTCAAGGTGCGCAAGCCAGCCGGGCGCCGGTCCAGAAACTCGTTGACCGCGTGAGCGCCATCTTCGTCCCGATGGTGCTGGCCGCCGCCGTCTTTACACTTATGGCGCAATGGCTGTTTACGGGTGCGCCAGACGTTGCCGTGATTGCCGCCGTCTCGGTCCTGGTGATTGCCTGCCCTTGCGCCCTTGGCCTGGCAACGCCGACAGCCATCGTTGCTGGCATGGGGGCGGCAGCGCGCGGCGGTATTTTGATCAAGGACGTGGACGCCCTTGAGCGCATGCGCAAGGTAACGGTGATTGCCCTCGACAAGACCGGAACCTTAACGGAAGGCCACCCGGCGGTTGCGGCCATCGCGCCGGTTGCGGGGGGCGACGAAGATGCACTCCTCTTGCTTGCCGCTTCGGCGCAACAGGGCAGCGAGCATCCCCTGGCGCGCGCGATATTGGATGCGGTGGGCGACAAGCCACTGAAACCCCTTGCGAGCTTTAAAAGCCTCACCGGGCGGGGTCTGGAAGCCGTCGTCGATGGCCAGCGTCTGTGGATTGGCAGTCGCAAACTGATGGCGGACAGCGGCGTTGCAATTGCAAGCCTGGATTCCAAGGCGCAGGAATTGGAAACCCAGGGCGCGACCGTCATGTGGATTGCCCATGGGGAAGGCCGGCTTCTCGGCTTTATCGCCGCCAGCGATCCGATTAAGGCAACGGCGGTAGAAGCTATCGCCCGCCTCAAAAAACTTGGGCTCACAGTCATTATGATGACCGGCGACAATCAACGTACGGCCGCCGCCGTTGCCAGCAAGCTTGGCATCGATCGGGTCATGGCTGAAATTCTTCCAGAACAAAAAATTACCGAAGTTGACAGGCTTCGGCGGGAAGGCGAGGTCGTTGCCATGGTTGGCGACGGCATTAACGATGCGCCGGCGCTGGCGGCTGCCGATGTCGGGATCGCCATGGGGACTGGGACGGACGTTGCGATTGAAGCGGCGGGTGTAACCTTGATGCGCGGCGAGCCGCTTCTGCTTCCGGAAACCGTTCGGATCTCGCGGGCGACGGTTGCAAAAATCTGGCAGAATCTTTTTTGGGCCTTCATCTACAACGTCATCGGAATTCCCCTTGCGGCGTCAGGCATGTTAAGTCCAATCCTTGCCGGTGGTGCGATGGCGTTCAGCAGCGTCAGCGTCGTTTCAAATTCATTGTTGCTGACGCGTTGGCGCCCTGTGAAAAAACAAATATGAGCAAACGAAAAAAGAAGGCCAGGGCCTGGAAAACTTGGAAAGCCAGGGCCTGGAAGCCGGTCCGGATGGCAGTTTTTTTTCTGGGCATTGGTCTTGTAACGGGTGCTGGCCTGGCGCTTTTTTTTGTGGACAGGCCCGCCACACCAAAAATTGCGGCGGTGACGGCTAAACTGGCCGACACGACCGACACAGCTTCCAAAAAAACGAAGCCCCGACCGCAATGGGTGCGTGAAGCCGTTCTCGAACCGGCCATTAAAGGGCGGCCAATGATCGCCATCATTCTGGATGATCTTGGGATGAGCCGTGCGCGCACTACGGACGCGATCAAGCTTTCCGCGCCTCTCACTTTGGCCTTCCTGCCTTACGCAAACGGGCTTTGGGAACAAACCGCAGCGGCCCGCGCCGCCGGGCATGAACTGCTGATCCACGTTCCCATGGAGCCCCAGGGGAAGAACGGCGATCCCGGGCCGCATGCGCTGATGGTTCATATGACCCAGGATGAAATTCTGGAGAATCTTTCCTGGGACTTTGACCGCTTCGAACACTATGTCGGCATCAACAACCACATGGGCAGCAAATTCACGAAAGACCCGGATAGGCTGGCGATGGTTTTTCGGGAATTAAAGGCGCGCGGTCTTCTTTTCATCGATTCCCGGACGACCGCCGATACCGTCGCAAAGAAACTAGCGCAGGAAATTGGCGTCCCCTTCGCCGAGCGACAGGTTTTTCTCGACAATTTCAGGTCTGCGGAAAATGTGAGGGAACGCCTGGAAAAACTGGAATCGATTGCCAGAAGGGACGGGGCGGCAATCGGGATTGGGCACCCTCACAAGGTAACGCTGGCGGCGTTACGGGAATGGCTGCCGACGCTTTTGGAAAAAGGATTCGTTCTGGTTCCGGCAAGCACGGTTGTACGCCGGCAGCTTAAAGACGCGGCGGGTCGTTAGGAGCTTTTTTTCCGGCCACCGCCTGCATAGTGGATGGCTTCCTCGGCGGCGCGCAAAAGCGCCATCGCCTTGTTGCGGCTTTCCTGATATTCGGCTTCCGGATCGCTGTCTGCAACAACCCCGCCGCCGGCCTGCACATACATGGTCCCATCTTTCACGATGGCCGTGCGCAGAGCGATGCAACTGTCCATGGTGCCATTGGCCGCAAAATAACCAACGCAGCCGCCATAGATGCTTCTGCGGTCCGGTTCCAGCTCTTCGATCAAATCTAATTTTTGGTATTCGCGGCATTATATCGTCCTCTTATGGCAACCTTCAAACCCACAGCAAAAAGCGGCAACAGTCCCAACACGGAGACCATTGTTGAGCCGACGGGCAAGTCTGCGTCAAACGACAGCCATAGGCCTGCTATGCTGCCCAATATTCCCAACCCCCATCCCAGAAATAGGCGGTGTAGCAAAGATTCGGCAAGGATAGAGGCGCTGAATACTGGAATGATCAGGAAGGCAAAGACCAGCAAGACGCCGGCGACATTAACCGCAAGCGTAATGACAGCAGCGAATGAGGCGAAAAACAGAAATTCCCATAAAAATTTTGGTTGACCCGAGCCCTTTGCATCAAACGAGAGGGCGTAGAAGCGCTTGCGATAAACCAGGTGCAGCAAGCTGAGTAGGGCGTACGCCCCTGCCACCATCAAGATTTCGTCCCAGCGGACCCAAAGGATATTGCCGTTAAACAAGGAGTTGAGTTCTTCCATGCCTTGCGTTGTGCGGCTCAGGATAACGATGGATAGTGCGGTGGTTAGCACATAGACGCAACCGATGATGACTTCGCGTGTCGTCTTGCCGCGAACTCGGCGCAAGCCTGCGAAGGCGAACGCCGCCGCCAAGGTTGCGGCAAACGCATATAGCTGAGCGCGGTTTCCGTGGGCTTCTTCGCCAAGCAGGAAAGCAACGGAAATCCCAAGTGCGGCAACTTGGGCCAGTGCAAGATCGACAAAGATTATGCCGCGCGCCAACACATGCAGGCCAAGATAGGTGTGGGTGAAAACCATCAAGGCGCTTAAAGTGAAGGCCGGGAGCAGAATTTGCCAAGCTTCCATATCACTCTCCCACTGCGTCTTCAAGCGCTTCGACAATGCGGTCAAACAGCACAAAATAAGTGGTGATATCATCTGCAGACCCGACCGATTGTGGCAACACGGCAACATTGATGCCTGTCTGTTCGCTCAAGTATCGCGCCGAACGGCGCTCGTAATAGGGCTCCATAATAAGTACGCGGGTTTGCTCTTGCTTGATGCGCGTTATCAGCCTGCTCAAGGACGCAGCACTGGGGGCTATGCCCGGTTTTGGTTCCACCTCACCAACAATCCTAAAGCCGAAAAAGTCAGCTAGATAATCGAAAGATTTGTGATAGGCGATCACCGGCCTGCCCTCTAAATACGCCAATCGCACGCGCCATTCGGACTGCTTAACTTCCATTGCTTTTGCAAAATGCTCAAACCGGCGTTGGTAATCAACTGCGTGCGAAGGATCCAACTCGCCGAGGCGGGTGGCAATCGCTTGCGCCATGCGCACGCCATTGCGCGGGTCCAGCCAGTAATGGGGGTTGCCTTTGGCGTGAACATCCCCCAAGGCTCGCGAGACGGATACCGCTTGTTTGCCGAGAAGCGGTACTGTCGTCGATAAATCTAAATATCCCGGGTTCCCAGGCAATGTATTAGAGTTCCGCGACGACTGTAGTAGTGGTGGCAGCCAGCCGATCTCCATGTCGGCACCGACGATTAACAACAGATCGGCGCGAAAGACCTTGCGGATCATACTAGGTTTGGCAACCGCAAAATGGGGGTCACGCGTGCCAGGTGTCAGGCTCTCCACAGTTACTTGGTTGCCGCCCACTGCTTCTGTTAAGGCGGCCAGGTCCTGGGTCGTTGTCACGACGCGTAACGCGGCGTGACTTATCGACGGTGCAGTCAAAAACAGCACACTGAACAACGTGCCTAAAATTTGTCTCATGACAGGCTCCTAAAATATGTGTGCGGCATGTCTGCCCAGACTGAACTCAAATTGCAGCCATATGCTGTCTGCCGTTCTGTCTTGCAAATGCGTAGCCCAATCACGGTTATATTGCAGTCGCACTTTGCTGAATTCTGTTGGATACCAAGTGAGATTGGGCGACAAGCGGTTGCGGGTGTCGCGCAGCGGATCAAGGGACGTCTGTCCTTGCGCTGTGGCATAGTCCCACCTCAATCCAGCTACCCAGCCCGGTTTGAAGCCCCATAAAACCTGAGTGAATAGTCCCCAATCTTTTAGCACTTCGCGTATAGGATTGCTTGCATCGCCCGCCTCATACCGCCGGTGCAAAGCCTCCGTGTGCCATGAGACGAACGGGGATCCACGGTGTGTCCGCCTGGCCTGCCATTTCAGAAAAATATCCGCACCGAGTATTCTGGTGTTAGTGCTGGTGCCGCTGGCGTTGGGGCCGAGCACACTTGAAAGACCCAGATTGGCGCTCACTGTATCTGACAAATCGATGCCGTTTAACCAGCGCGCGCTGTATAGGAGGTCGCCGAAACCGCGCGCATTGCGGTCAATGAGAGTATGGCCCCCCACCTCTTCAGCTAGCTCACTAAGGAAACTGGTGACAGTTTCGCCTTTGGCGTTTTGCACACCGACATATAGTTCCGAGTACCAATCCGTGGGCATCAACCAAGCGACGCGCGCGCCTTGGCTGCGCAAGCCATCACCACCAAAAAAGCGCGAAAGGACGACCGGCTGATCAACAAAACTCCAGGTGTGAGGGTGTTGCGGATTCTGACGACCGAATTCGGTATAAAACTGGCCGCCTTTGACCTGTAATCCCCAAGGCAGGCTTCTGGTGGTGAAGAAGGCCTCTTCCAGTTCGACGACTGTTTCGCCGTCGGCGTCGATTTGGAAAATGATGTTAGCCTGAGCGTTAAAGTAGGGATCGACTGCAGCGCCAATTGTGAGTTCCACATTCTGTACCGTGAAACCGTTCTGATTGGGATCGTGAGCGCCCGCCTGAAGACCTTTCAGCGCGGCGTTGTCAACGCTGGAACCACCACTTGCAAACAGGCTGGATAGACCCAACTGCAAGTCTCCGTTGCCGGGGGGTGTTGTGCTAGGCAGCGTTGTGACTGGGGGTGGTGAAGCTGCAGCAGGCCGGGCTTCCGATACTTGGACAGGTTTTTTGCTGGCCGATGATTCCAGCTCCTTAAGACGCTGTGCCAACGCCGCGATCTGGTTTTCATAAGCTTGCTTCATATTGTGAAATTGTTGCCTGATTTCGGATATTTGCGCGCCAAGTATGTCTACCTCTTCATTGGCCATCGCCATCGGCGCATGGAGAGCCTGCGCGCCTATGATGGCTGCTCCGAACATGGAGCGAAAATACGGACAAGGCATGGCTAGTCCCCTCTTTTGATTGGAATATGCAGAACCACTGATACGGAGTCTCGAAAACGAGACATGGTTCAGTTGTCAGCAGATTGGAGGAAAATCAATCAAAGTAGGGGAGGTGCGCGTGCGCGCAGAAGGCTTTTAGGGAGTTGCCTATGTGGTTGTGTAGTGGGCGGAGGTTCAACAGAAGCAATTTTTTGAATCGGGGCGGTTAGCGATAGAATGGGTGGCAGGTCCACAGACAGTTGGCCGAGCCGGCAGATTTGACATCCATCAACTAGGCTTGAATGATCGGTAACATCACTTAGATCGTGGGATGCAACGTGCAATGCTGCAAAGAGCAGCGTAAACACCATCACCAGCCGGAGGCGGCGGAGCACGTTTATGTTAGGGCTAAACACGTTTCTCAATTCAAACCAAATAATAATGGTAACTTTTGCAGGAATCAAAGCCTAACCTAACGGCAGAACTCTAATGCTTGGCACCCTCTTTTGAGGGCAGTGATGATTTACATCAAGATCGGCGGTCCAGAGGAAAAGTTTAGGGGCTTGTTCTGGTTCCGGCAAGCACGGTTGTACGCCGGCAGCTTAAAGACGCGGCGGGTCGTTAAGAGCTTTTTTTCCGGTTCCCGCCGGCATAGTGGATGGCTTCCTCGGCGGCGCGTAGAAGTGCCATCGCCTTGTTGCGGCTTTCCTGGTATTCGGCTTCCGGATTGCTGTCTGCAACAACCCCGCCGCCGGCCTGCACATACATGGTTTCATCTTTCACGATAGCCGTGCGCAGAGCGATGCAACTATCCATGGTGCCATTGGCCGCAAAATAACCAACGCAGCCGCCATAGATGCTTCTGCGGTCCGGTTCCAGCTCTTCGATGATTTCCATTGCGCGTACCTTTGGCGCACCCGAGACGGTGCCGGCGGGAAAGCCTGCAATGAGCGCGTCAATCGCATCGAATTTCGGATCAAGCCGGCCTTCAACGTTCGAAACAATGTGCATAACGTGAGAATAATATTCGATGATCATTTCTTCAGTTACATGAACGCTGCCAATCTCGGCGACGCGGCCAACGTCGTTCCGGCCAAGGTCAAGCAACATCAGATGTTCAGCCCGCTCTTTCGGGTCGGCGAGCAGGTCTTCCGAGAGCTGCCGGTCTTCTTCGGCATTTTTTCCACGCCGCCGCGTTCCGGCGATCGGACGGATTGTTACCACGCCGTCGCGAACCCGGACCAGAATTTCAGGGCTTGAGCCGACGACGGCGAAGTCCTGGAAGTCGAGAAGAAACAGGAAAGGTGAGGGGTTCAGCCGTCGCAGCGACCGGTAGAGCGCAATGGGCGGTAGCGGGAAGGGAACCTGAAAACGCTGCGAGGGGACCACCTGGAAAACGTCACCAGCCCGAATGTAGGCCTTCGCCCGTTCGACCATTCCGTGATACGCCTCGCGGGTCTGATTCGAAACCGGAACTGGTGTCTCGGTGGATGGCGGCGCGCTCATCTTTTCATGGGAAAGGCTTTCGTCAAGGGTCACAATGCATTGCTGAAGACGTGCTTCTGCCTTCGCATAGGCGGCCTTCGCATCGAGTTCTTTTTTTGGGCGAACCGGCGTGACCAGGATCGCCGTGTCTTCAATGTTGTCGAAGATCACCATTACCGTCGGACGAACGAACATGCCATCGGGCAAGCCGGAAATGCCTGCCGGGTTTGTGGCGGGCAGGTCCTCCATTAATCGGACCATGTCATAGCCCATATAGCCGACGAGGCCTGCGGCCATTGGCGGCATCGCGTCAGGCAGGTCGATGGCAGACTTTGCAAGCAAGTCGCGGAAGGAAGCGAACACGTCGCCTTCAATGGGGCGAAAGGCGGTGGCATCGACATCGGCATTTTCGTTAATCTCTGCCCGACCACCGAAGCAACGCCAAATGACATCTGGACGGGTGCCGATAAAAGAATAACGTCCGCGCGTGGCACCACCTTCAACGGATTCGAGTAGAAAACCGTTCGGCGAATGTCCGGCAAGTTTCTGCATGGCCGAAACGGGGGTTTCCAGATCGGCAATCAACTTCGTCCACACGACCTGTGGCCGGTTGGCGGTGTAGTTTTCTGAAAAATCTCCGAAGGAGGGATGGACGGACATCGCCCTGGTCTAGTACGTAGCTTCGATGGCCGAACGATTGGTCTCGACCGGATGTTTCTTTTCGAGAGCCGCGATATATTGGTCGAGAATGTCGTTTGCCAGAGACTGCAGCAGGTTTGCGCGCACGCTTTCAAGCGCTTTGATGTCTTTGTCGATGTCCGCTTTCCGAATTTCCTTTATCAGGGCCACGGTGTAACCGTTTTCAGATGGCGCCTGCACCACCTCTCCGACCTTTGCGGCGAAAATTTTTCGGGTCAGTTCATGGGAAATTCCAGAATTCAAATCTTGCGCATCGCGCGTTAAGGGGTCGGAGGTTCTTATTTGAAAACGTCGATTGCCGGCAAGTTTTTTTAGGCTTGTCCCGGTTTTTGTCTTTTCGACAATTTCCGTTGCCATTTTTTCAGCCTTGCGGTTCCGTTCTTCCGCCTGCCAATCCGCAATGACCTGTTTGCGGATGTCATCAAGTGGCTGCAAGGCCGCTGGCGTAATAGCATCGACCCGCAGAATGAAAAGCCGGCCGTCCTTCGTTTCAACCAACGTGCTTTCCTCACCATCGGCCGTGTTAAAAGCGGTCGAAAGGAATGCATCGATATCCGGGAGAGTCGCGACCGCCTTTCCGTCGGGGGTTTTCCCCTCGGCGCTTACATTTTCGAAGTGAAGCGTGGGAAGGTTCAATACCTTTCCGGCTTCTTCAAAGGTCGCACCACTGGCAAGACGGTCTTCAATCTGTGTCGAAATGGCATAAAGGCTGTCGATCGCACGATTGTGTGCGATGTCCTCCGCTATCTTGTCGCGAACGGCCTCAAATTTAGGGGTCGCGCCAGGCGCAATCGTTTTCACGCGCAGAATATGCCAGCCGAACGGACTTTTTATTGCCTTGCTGACCGCGCCCTTTTCCAGACGGAAGGCCGGTTCGGAAAGTTCCGGGATAAGGTCTTTGCGGGCGTGGCTTCCAAGGGAAAGGTTGGCACCCTGTTCAACTTTTCCGACCTCTATGGCAACGATCTCGAACGATTTGCCTTCCTCCAGCAACGTTTCTGCGCGTGTTGCGCTTTCTTCATCCGAGAGAAGGATTTGTTCGATTTCACGGCGTTCCGGGGTGGAGATTTCGCCAAGGCGCGCTTCGTATTCTTCCCGAAGTTCCGTTTCCGTAATTTCGACTTCGCTACGGAAGTCGTCGGGCGAGACGACGATCGCCGTTATTTTGCGGTATTCCGGCGACACGTACTGTTCCGCATGCTCGCTGTGATAGGCAGCAAGAGTTTCCGGCTTCGGTCTTCCGACGCCCTTCATCTTGTGAGCGGGGACCGACAATGTCGCGACGACCCGCTCTTCTTTCCGGAAATCAAAGAGAAGAGTCCCCAGGCGTTCCGGCACGACGGTTCCGTGGGTAATTGCTTGCATTAATTGATTGCGTTTGATGCCCCGGCGAATAAGGCTCGCAAATTGCTCTTCGGTGTAACCGTTGCTTCGAAGCAGGTCGTAAAAAACCTGCTTGTCGAATTCACCAAAGCGATTGCGAAAGGCGGGCGTCTCCTTAATCCGTGCGGCAACCAGCCCATCACTGGGGAAAATGCCAAGATCTCTGGACTCCAGATCAAAAATAACTTCAGAGATCAAGCGCTCAAGAGCACGATCAAGAAGCCCCAGCCCGCGGGCCTGTTCCGCAGTGAGAGAGTTCTCGAAAAGATGCTGAATGCGGTCCATCTCGCGCCGAAATTCTCGGGAAAGCTGGTCGCTGGTAATTTTGACGTCACCGACCTTGGCAATGGTCGCCTCGCGTCCACCGCGAAAAACGTCGCCTATTCCCCACACTGCGAAACTCAGGACAAGGAGAAGCAGCAACCCTTTGACGACCCAAGAGGTCGTGCGTTTGCGGATCGTTTCAAGCATACAAAATCGCAGATCGATAAATTGAAGCGGATTGAAGAAAGGCTAAAATTCAAGTTGTTGACCAGCGCAGTGTAATAGGGGGCTCTAGGGCTCGCAAGCCCAGAATGGGCCATTGTGTGCAATCAGGGGGTCTGGAAAATAGCCATGTCCTATGTTAGCAAATCCCATGAACGACCTAGGAATTAGGATGCCACACGCAAAAAATCCGTTAATTATCGGCAACTGGAAGATGAACGGGCTGCGCAAAGCAGGCCAGGCGCTGGCTCGGGGGATTGTTCAATCGCGTAAACAAGGCCGTGCCGCTGTCGATCTTGTCCTTTGTCCGCCGGCGACCCTTCTGGGGACGATCGGCGAAATTCTGGCGGGAAGCGGAATTTTTCTGGGCGCGCAGGATTGCCATCAGAAAAAAACAGGCGCCCATACCGGCGATGTTTCCGCAGACATGTTGGCCGATATTGGCTGCCGCTTCGTTATCCTTGGCCATTCCGAACGCCGGGAAGGGCATGGCGAAAGCGATCGTGATGTTGCCGCAAAGGTCGTCGCTGCCCATGCGGCGGGGCTGATTGCTATCGTCTGTGTTGGTGAAAGCGCTGCCGAACGGGATGCCGGCGCGGCCCTGGACGTCATTGAGGCGCAGCTTATGGCTTCCTTACCGGAAGGGTCGAAAGCGGAAAAAACGGTCATCGCCTATGAGCCGTTGTGGGCCATTGGCAGTGGCCGGACACCGACTGCCGACGAAATTAAGGTTGTTCATGAGCGGATTCGCGCGAATTTGGGTAAATCTTTTGGACCTGCCCAGGCTTTTCGCATTCTCTATGGCGGGTCCGTAATGGCGGCAAACGCGGCGGCAATCCTGTCTATCCCCGGGGTCAATGGTGCCTTGATTGGCGGGGCCAGCCTGAATGTCGAGGCCTTTTGTGAGATTGCCGAAAGTTGTGGCTAGCATCGCATGATGGAATTCAGTAAAAGGCGGGGGTCGCAAAGGGTGGCGATGTTCAGTAAAAACGGCGAAAAAAAGCAAAGATGACGACGATCCTTCTTGTCATTCACTTGATCCTCGCAGTCGCGCTGGTCGGTATCATCCTTCTACAGCGAAGCGAGGGTGGCGGCCTTGGTATCGGCGGCAGTAGCGGTGGCGGCGGCCTTTTCACGACAAAGGAAACGGCCAATCTGCTCACCCGGACAACGGCGATCCTGGCGACCTGTTTCATGGTGAGCAGCCTGACCCTGGCTATTCTTGCCAACCGGTCCTCTGAATCTGTCTCGATTCTCGATGCCGAGGAACCCGTCAGCACGCCCTTTGAGGCAACGGTGCCGGAAGCCCCTCTCGAAGCAATGCCGCCAGCCGCGCCAAGCGCGCCTTTGGGGGAATGATGGTTCCATATCCGTCAGATTTGGAAATTGGGATCGAAGGCGGCGTTTTTGCCGCCTCTTTTACTTTTACACTCGAAATTGGATTGTTTTCAGGTAGATTGTAGGCCCATGACGCGGTTTATCTTTATCACCGGTGGTGTGGTCTCCTCACTTGGGAAGGGCATTGCCTCTGCGGCGCTTGGGGCCTTGCTTCAGGCGCGCGGGTTTAAGGTGCGGCTTCGCAAGCTGGACCCCTATCTGAATGTCGATCCGGGCACGATGAGCCCCTATCAGCATGGGGAGGTCTTCGTTACGGATGATGGTGCCGAAACGGACCTCGATTTGGGCCATTATGAACGCTTCACCGGCGTTTCTTCCCGCGCTTCCGACAACGTCACCACCGGAAAAATCTACTCAACCGTAATTGCGAAAGAGCGGCGCGGGGATTATCTCGGTGCGACCGTCCAGGTCATTCCCCATGTCACGGACGCCATCAAGGAATTTATCCTGGCCGACCTTGAGGACGAGGATTTTGTTCTCTGCGAGATTGGCGGCACGGTCGGCGATATCGAGGGGTTGCCTTTCCTGGAAGCCATTCGCCAACTTCGAAATGAGCTTGGAAGAGAGCGCACGATGTACGTGCACCTTACTCTTCTTCCTTATATTCCATCTGCCGGTGAGCTGAAGACGAAGCCGACGCAGCATTCCGTGAAAGAACTTTTAAGCGTTGGTATTCAGCCAGATCTGTTGTTGTGCCGGAGCGACCGGCAGATTCCTGTGTCCGAACGCAAAAAGATCTCTTTGTTTTGTAATGTGCGCGAAGAGGCTGTGATTCCGGCAATGGATGTAACATCGATTTACGGTGTTCCGGCGGGTTACCACATGGAAGGTTTTGATGATCAGGTCTGCTGTCATTTCGGCGTTGCCAGGGAGCAGCAACCGGATTTAAGTCGCTGGAACGAAATCTTTGATGGCATTCATTCGCCCGAGGGCGAGGTAAGAATTGCTGTCGTTGGCAAATACATCAATTTGCTGGATAGCTATAAATCCCTGATCGAGGCGCTTGCCCATGGCGGCATCGCCAACCATGTGCGGGTAAAGCTGGACTGGATCGATTCGGAGATTTTCGAAAAGCCTGACGCCGTTCAGAAACTTGAGGATGTCCACGGCATTCTGGTGCCTGGAGGTTTTGGCGAACGCGGCGCCGAAGGAAAAATCGCCGCCGTTCAATTTGCCCGCGAACACCGTGTTCCATATTTCGGCATCTGCTTTGGCATGCAAATGGCGGTGGTCGAAATCGCGCGGAATCTTGCCGGCCTTCCAAATGCGAACTCAACCGAATTTGGGCCAATGAAGGACCCGGTGGTTGGCTTGATGACCGAGTGGACGCGCGGTGAGACAACTGAACTTCGAAACGAAGAAGGCGAACTTGGCGGTACGATGCGGCTCGGCGCCTATCCGTGTAATCTTGAACCGGGAAGCCGGATTTTTGACATCTATGGCGGCAAAAAGAAGATCAATGAGCGCCATCGCCATCGTTACGAAGTAAACATCAATTACGTCAAGCAACTGGCAGCCGTCGGCCTTCGTTTTTCCGGCCTGTCCCCGGACGGAAAATTACCGGAAATTATCGAAATGGCCGACCATCCCTGGTTTGTTGGCGTTCAGTTCCATCCGGAATTGAAATCGCGCCCCTTTGAACCGCACCCTCTGTTCACGTCCTTTATCGAAGCAGCCGTGAAACAGTCACGGCTGGTGTGAGGAATTTTCATATGACAAAACCTCATCACATAGCGATTGGAAAAATTACGGTCGGGAACGACTTGCCACTGACCGTGATTGCCGGGCCTTGCGCCATCGAAAGCAGGGCCCACGCCATGGAAACCGCCGAAGCCCTTGTAAAGTTGACGGACAAGCTTGGTATCGGCCTGATCTACAAATCTTCCTATGACAAGGCAAACCGGACCAGTGGGAAAAGCGTGCGCGGGATTGGCATGGCGAAGGGGCTTCCCATTCTGGCTGAAGTGCGAGAGCGCCTGGGCTGCGCCGTGCTGACAGATGTCCACACGGCTGAACAATGTGCGCCGGTTGCCGACGCCGTCGATGTTTTGCAAATTCCGGCCTTCCTTTGCCGCCAAACCGACCTGTTGATCGCCGCCGCCGTGACCGGGAAGGCGATTAACGTCAAGAAAGGTCAATTTCTGGCACCATGGGACATGGCGAATGTCGTAAAAAAGATCGTCGGTGCCGGAAACTCAAACGTCTTGCTGTGTGAGCGTGGCGCCAGTTTTGGCTACAACACGCTTGTTTCAGACATGCGCGCGCTTCCCGTTCTGGCCCGCGGTGGCTTTCCGGTTGTCTTCGATGCCACCCATTCCGTCCAGCAACCGGGCGGCCAGGGGGAAACCAGTGGCGGCCAGCGCGAATTTGTACCGGTTCTTGCCCGTGCGGCCGTCGCTGTTGGGGTTGCCGCCGTCTTTCTAGAAACGCACCCCGACCCGGATAAGGCACCGTCCGATGGCCCGAACATGGTGCCAATGGCCGAGCTTCCGGCATTGCTAGAGACATTGCTGGCATTTGACCGGGTGGCAAAAGCGTTTCCTTGTTCCTGATTGTCTTTGGGAGGAATTCAGCATGATGGCGATTACCGATATCCGCGCCCGTGAAATTCTGGACAGCCGTGGCAACCCCACCGTCGAAGTGGATGTTTTTCTGGAAAACGGCGCGCATGGGCGGGCCGCCGTTCCTTCTGGCGCTTCAACCGGTGCCCATGAGGCGGTTGAACTTCGCGATGGCGACGCGCAGCGCTATGGCGGCAAGGGGGTGCGCAAAGCCGTTGACGCCGTGAACGGTGAAATCTTCGACGCGCTTTCTGGCATGGATGGGGAAGATCAGATCGCCATCGATCGCATTCTTATTGAACTGGATGGCACGCCGAACAAATCGCGCCTTGGGGCGAACGCCCTTCTTGGTGTGAGCCTGGCGGTTGCCAAGGCTGCCGCTATCAGCGCCGGACTGCCGCTTTACCGCTATATCGGTGGCGTCCATGCCCGAACCTTGCCGGTGCCGCTGATGAACATCATCAACGGTGGTGCCCATGCGGACAACCCGATCGACTTTCAGGAATTCATGATTATGCCGGTTGGCGCGCCGACGATGGCCGAGGCCGTGCGGGTTGGGGCAGAAATCTTCCAGGCCCTGAAAACGCAATTAAAGAAGGCCGGCCATAACACGAATGTCGGCGACGAGGGTGGGTTCGCACCCAATCTGGAAAGCCCGGACGTGGCGCTTGGCTTTATTATGCAGGCGATTGAAAAAGCCGGTTACGAGCCGGGAAAGGACGTCATGCTGGCGCTTGATGTAGCGGCCAGCGAGTTTTTCAAAGACGGCGTCTACGATCTGTCGGGCCAAGGGGAAAAGCTGAATGCCAGCGAGTTGATCGCCCTTTATCAGGATTTGGTGGATCGCTATCCGATTGTCTCCATTGAGGACGGCATGGCGGAAGACGACTGGGACGGCTGGGACGCACTTACGAAAGCGCTTGGCAGTCGGGTTCAGCTTGTTGGCGATGATCTTTTTGTTACCAATCCGGTGCGGTTGCGGGAAGGCATCGCGCGCAGCGTGGCAAATTCCATTCTCGTCAAGGTCAACCAGATCGGCACGCTCTCCGAGACTCTGGAAACGGTGGAAATCGCCCATAAGGCTGGCTATACGGTCGTGATGTCGCATCGTTCCGGCGAAACCGAGGATGTCACAATCGCCGATTTAGCGGTGGCTACGAATTGCGGTCAGATCAAGACCGGTTCCCTTTCGCGTTCGGACCGACTGGCCAAATACAATCAGCTTCTCCGTATCGAAGAAGAACTGATGCCCAATGGCCGCTACGCTGGAGAGGCTGTTCTGCGCACAAAGCGCTAAAATACGCGCAAAAAAAGTTGACGCCTTGCACCCATCGTGATTCCATTCGCTTATGTTGATTTTCAACGAACTTCGTGCGCGTGCGAAACAAATTATCGCGCCCGTTATCGGCATTGCGGCCATGACCTATTTTGGCCATCACACCATTCAGGGTGAGCATGGGATTTTGACCTGGCTGCAGCTTTCAAGCCAGGTGGAGCAGGCGAACGCAACCCTCCACGCGCTTGAAACGAAACGCAGCCAGCTTGCCAACCGGGTTCGGCTCTTGCACCCGGATCATCTCGACCTCGACATGTTGGACGAACAGGCGCGCCGCTTGCTGAATCTGGGCCGTATGGACGAGATTCTCATTCTCATGCCGACGAATGCCGACGTGACGGTCTCCCCAATAGCTTTCGACGAAAATAATTAACCTAAATTCAGTTTATCTTAATATTTCATAGGAATACTAAGGTGTTGCAACATTTTTTCTTGTTGCAATTCGCCAGTCATGCGCGTAGGTCTGGCAACATATGCACCCGACCTACCGAAGGACAGGCGCGGCATGGCGGTACAGAAATCTCGAGAAAAATCCCCAAAAAAACCTGGGAAAAACGCGGCAAAAAAGGCGCGGCGGCGCCCGGTGCCAAAGAAGGCGGCAGTCTCAGAACTTGCGCGGCTTTTTGAGTTTTACCGGCGCATGTTGCATATTCGCCGCTTCGAGGAAAAAGCCGGTCAGCTTTATGGCATGGGCCTCATCGGCGGCTTTTGCCATCTCTATATCGGTCAGGAGGCGGTGGTTGTCGGCGCACTTTCGGCAATCGAAGCGCCAAAGGACTCGTTCATTACAGCCTATCGCTGCCACGGCCATGTGTTGGAAGCAGGGATCGAGCCGAAAACGGCGATGGCCGAGCTGCTTGGCCGCAGCAACGGCGTTTGCAAGGGCAAGGGCGGTTCCATGCACTTCTTTGCGCCCGAAAAAGGATTTTACGGCGGCCACGGCATCGTTGGCGCTACGGCGCCTCTCGGTACAGGGCTGGCCTTCGCCCACAAATATCGCAAAGACGGCGGCGTCGTCCTTGCTTTCTTTGGCGAGGGGGCTGCCAATCAGGGGCAGGTCTATGAGGCCTTCAACATGGCGTCGCTCTGGAAACTCCCCATCGTCTACATCATCGAGAACAACCGCTATGGCATGGGAACCGCCGTTGAACGCGCCTCGGCCATTACCGATATGTACAAACATGGCGAGAGCGTCGGCATTCCGGGCCGGCGTGTCGACGGCATGGATGTCGAGGCCGTTCAAAAATCCGTGAAAACGGCAGCCGATGAGGCGCGCGCGGGCAAGGGGCCGGTGCTTCTTGAAATGCGGACGTACCGTTATCGAGGCCATTCGATGTCGGACCCGGCGAAATACCGGAGTCGCGAGGAAGTCGCGAAGATTCGCGAAAAACGCGACCCGATCGACCATTTGGGCAGGCTGCTTCTGAAACACGCCAAGGTAAAGGAAGAAGACCTGAAAGAGATCGACCGTGAAATAAAGGCCGTCATTTCCAAAGCCGCCGATTTTGCCCAGAAAAGTCCTGAGCCGGAGCCAGCCGAGCTTCTGACAGACATACAGATCGAGGCATAGGCGCATGGCGAAAAAACTTCTGATGCAGGCCTTAAGCCCGACGATGGAAGAGGGAACCCTTGCCCGCTGGGTAAAAAAGGAAGGCGAGAAGATTGCCATTGGCGATGTGCTGGCAGAAGTCGAAACGGACAAGGCAACGGTCGAAATGGAAGCCCCGGAAGAAGGCGTTTTGGGAAAAATTCTGGTGCCGGAAGGTACCGAAAACGTCAAGGTGAACACGCCCATCGCCTGGCTTCTGGAAGAGGACGAGGATGCCCTGAAAGAAACCGACGTTCAGGAACATGCTTCGGAACCCGAAGACGTTCCTGTGCCGACGACGCCGGCGTTGGTGGCAAAACCGGCACCTGTCGCAGAACCCATATCCGCCACAGGCGCTACCGATATGGGCGAGACGATAACCCAAACTGTCCGCGATGCCCTGCGCGACGCGATGGCCGAAGAAATGCGCCGGGATAAAGATGTTTTCCTGATGGGCGAAGAGGTCGCCGAATATCAGGGGGCCTATAAAATAAGCCAGGGCCTGCTTGAGGAATTCGGGGCGATGCGGGTCGTCGACACGCCGATCACCGAGATGGGATTTGCCGGTCTTGGTGTGGGTGCCGCCTTCGCAGGGCTTCGCCCGATCATCGAGTTTATGACGTTCAACTTTGCCATGCAGGCGATTGACCATCTCGTCAATTCCGCTGCCAAGACGCTCTACATGACGGGGGGGGCGGTATCGGTTCCCATTGTTTTTCGTGGGCCAAACGGTCCGGCAGCCCGTGTCGCCGCCCAGCATTCCCAATGCTATGCCAGCTGGTATGCCCATGTGCCGGGGTTAAAAGTCGTAGCCCCGTATTCCGCTGCTGACGCAAAGGGCTTGCTGAAATCGGCCATCCGCGATCCCAACCCGGTTGTCTTTCTGGAGAACGAAATTCTCTATGGACAGAGCATGGCGGTTCCCATCGATACGGATTTTCTTGTGCCCATCGGCAAAGCGCATGTGGTGCGCGAGGGGCGGGACGTAACGATCACCGCCTTTTCGCGAATGGTGGGGTTGGCCCTTGACGCGGCGGAGGAATTGCAAAAAGAAGGCATCGACGCCGAAGTCATCGATTTACGCACGATCCGCCCTCTGGATTTTCCAGCCATCGTCCAATCTGTGCAAAAGACGAACCGTCTGGTCAATGTCGAGGAGGGCTGGGCCTATTCCGGCATCGGCTCTGAAATTTCCGCCCGCGCCATGGAGGAACTTTTTGATTACCTGGACGCCCCCGTTGGGCGTATCGCCGGTGCTGACGTGCCCATGCCCTATGCCGCCAATCTTGAAGCGCTGGCGCTGCCGAGTGCCGAAAAAATCGTCACGGCGGTAAAAGCCGTCTGTTACCAGGACTGACGCGATGCCAAAACCGGTTCTAATGCCAGCCCTTAGCCCAACGATGGAAGAGGGGACTCTTGCCCGCTGGCTAAAGAAGGAAGGCGAAAAAGTTGCGTCCGGCGATTTGCTGGCCGAGATTGAGACGGACAAGGCGACAATGGAGCTTGAAGCTGTGGACGAAGGGGTTTTGGCAAAAATCCTAATCCCGGAAGGAACCGAGGGCGTGAAGGTCAACACGCCGATGGCGTGGATTTTGGAAGAGGGCGAGGACGCAAGCGTTCTTGACACCATCGCCACTGATACACGCATTCCTGAACCGGTCGAAGCCACCGCGCCAAAGCCAACCAAAGCTGCGCCGCGCCCGAAATCACAATCTGCCTCGCAACCGGCCATTGCCTCAGGCACGCGGATTTTTGCAAGCCCACTTGCACGGCGGCTCGCCGAACAGGGTGGCATCGACTTAAGCCGGGTTACCGGAACCGGCCCCAGGGGCCGTATCGTCAAGCGCGATGTCGAGGGCGCGCCAGACGCTTCCCGACGCGAACGCCGGGGGCAGGTTCCCTCGCGTCCGCCGGTGGAAATGCCACCATTTAAGGAAATTCCGAACACGAATATTCGCAAGGTCATTGCCGAGCGTCTGACCCAGGTGCATCAGGACGTGCCGACCTTCTTCCTTTCCATCGATTGCACGATTGATGCGTTGCTGGACGTTCGCAAGCAGGCAAATTCGATGCGCGAAGGCCCAAAGCTTTCCGTGAACGATTTTCTTATTCGCGCGGCGGCCTTGGCGCTGATGGACGTACCAGCGGTGAATGCAAGCTGGCAGGAAAAGGCCATCCGTCAATATGAAGCCGCCGATATTGCAATGGCTGTTACGACCGATCGCGGTTTGATTACTCCGGTCATTCGCAATGCGGAAACAAAAACAATCGGCGACATTGCCAAAGAATCAAAAATGCTTGCAGAAAAGGCGCGGGCTGGAAAGCTTCAGCCGGAAGAATTCCAAGGCGGCACGTTTACGATTTCAAATCTTGGCATGTTCGCCATTCGCCAGTTCGATGCGATCCTCAACCCGCCACAGGCCTGCATTCTGGCCGTTGGTGCCGGCGAAATGCAACCCGTCGTAAAAGATAGTCGGATTTCCACGGCGACGCGGATGCGTTGCACACTTACTTGCGATCATCGGGTGGTGGATGGCGCCGTCGGTGCCGAATTTCTTGCCGCCTTTCGCTCTTACGTCGAGGAACCGGCCCGAATTCTGTTGAAGGAAGCGGGATATGGCTGAGCAAAAATACGACCTTGCTGTCGTAGGCGGCGGGCCAGGCGGCTATGTCGCGGCAATTCGGGCAAGTCAGCTTGGCTTGAAAACGTCCCTTGTCGAGGAAAAGCATTTAGGTGGCATCTGCCTGAATTGGGGCTGCATTCCAACAAAAGCGCTGCTGCATTGTTCGGAAATCCAGCACACCTTGAACAACCTTGATGCTTATGGCTTCTCGGCAAAGGACATCCATTTTGATATTCAAAAGATCGTGGCGCGATCACGCGCCGTCGCCGACCAGCTCTCAAAAGGAGTCGCCTATCTTCTGAAAAAAAACAAGATAGATGTGATTGATGGCCGCGCCCGGCTTGCCGGCAAGGGCAGGCTTGTGATTGAAAAGGCGAACAAGAAAACCAGCGAGATTGCGGCGGCGCATATCCTTCTTGCGACCGGGGCGCGGGCAAAAACGCTTCCCGGCTTGGAACCAGATGGCAAGCGGGTCTGGACCTATATGGAAGCGATGGTGCCGAAAGAATTTCCAAAATCCATTCTGGTGATCGGGTCGGGTGCCATCGGGATTGAATTTGCCAGTTTCTACCGGAATCTTGGGGCAGAGGTCACGGTGGTGGAAATTCTCGACCGCATTCTTCCCGTCGAGGATGAAGAAATTTCAAAATTTGCGAAAAAGGCCTTCGAAAAACAGGGCATTCGCATCCTGACAAAGACCACAATTGAAAAGCTTAATCGGGGGAAAGGCGGCCTTTCTGCAACCTTGTGCGTGGATGGGAAGCGCGAACGGATTGAGGCGGATCGCGCAATCGTGGCGGTCGGTATCACCGGCAATGTCGAGGATTTAGGGATCGAAGGAACAAAAATAAAGGTGGCGAAGGGGCATGTCGTCGTCAACGAATGGCTGGAAACGGGCGAGGCGGGTGTCTATGCCATCGGCGATCTTGTCGGGCCGCCATGGCTTGCCCATAAGGCGAGCCATGAAGGCGTTATCTGCGTAGAACATATCGCAAGAGTGAAGGGCGCACGCCCGCTTGACGTTTTACGGGTTCCGGGCTGCACCTATTCGATGCCACAAATAGCCAGCATCGGCATGACCGAAAAAGCGGCAAAGGCGGCCGGTTTTGAGCTTCGAATCGGGCGTTTTCCCTATCATGGCAATGGCAAAGCCATCGCGCTTGGTGCCGCAGAGGGATTTGTAAAAACACTGTTCGACAAGAAAAGCGGCGAATTGTTGGGTGCGCATATCATTGGCGCCGATGCGACGGAGCTGATCCAGGGCTATATCGTCGCGCGCAGTCTTGAGGCGACGGAGGCAGATTTAATCGAAACGATTTTCCCCCATCCGACGCTTTCGGAAATGCTGCACGAATCGGTTCTGGACGCCTATGATCGGGCCATCCATTCCTGAGAGGATCCGGAAACGACCCATGACGAACGTCAACAACCTTCACCGGCAGGAAAGACTGCGCAAGCCTTCCTGGATTCGCGTGAAAGCCCCAACCTCGCCGGCGTACGCAGAAACGCACAAGCTCATGCGTCGCCTGAAACTCAACACGGTCTGCGAGGAGGCTGCCTGTCCGAACATTGGCGAATGTTGGGAGCAAAAGCATGCAACCGTCATGATCCTGGGCAGCGTTTGTACACGCGCCTGCGCCTTTTGCAACGTCGCGACAGGCAAACCCGATCTTCTTGATCCCCATGAGCCTTCGAACATCGCCGCGCTGGTTGTGGAAACGGGTCTCAAGCATATCGTTATCACATCGGTTGACCGGGACGATCTTGCCGATGGTGGCGCTAGCCATTTTGTCCGTTGTATCGAAGCGATCCGCGAACGCAGTGCGGCAACAACGATCGAGGTGTTAACCCCGGACTTTCTTAGAAAAGAAGGCGCGATTGCGGTTGTTGCCGCTGCCCGTCCGGACGTTTTCAACCACAATCTTGAAACCGTGCCGAGGCTTTATCCAAAAATTCGCCCAGGCGCCCGCTATTACCATTCCCTTCGCCTGCTGGATCAGGTGGGGCGGCTTGAGACTTCGGTCTTTACGAAATCCGGAATCATGGTTGGGCTAGGCGAAACGAAGGGCGAGGTGTTGCAGGTCATGGACGATTTGCGCTCGGCCGACGTTGATTTTCTGACCATTGGCCAATATTTACAGCCGACTCCGCGCCATGTGCCCGTGGCCGAATATGTGACGCCTGAGACGTTTAAGAAATATCGCCGCATAGCCTTTGCAAAAGGCTTTCTTATGGTTTCCGCCTCACCCTTGACGCGTTCGTCCTATCATGCGGACAGGGATTTCGAATCCCTTCAGAAGGCGCGCGCCGAACGTCTTACAGGCGGTTAGACGGATCGCATGCCGACACATGCGGAAAAACGCCACCTTCCTTATACGCCGGAGCAGCTTTTCGATCTGGTTGCGGACATTGAACGCTACCCGGAATTTCTTCCCTGGTGCCAGAGCGCCAGAATACGAAAGCAGGAAGGAAACACGGTCCATGCGGATGTCGTGATCGGTTTTAAAATGTTCCGCGAACATTTTTCTTCCATTGACGTTTTCGATCGACCGCACCGAATTGACATTCGCTATACGAAGGGCCCCCTTCATTATCTCAACAATCACTGGATTTTCGAGGCGGCACCGGATGGCGGTTGCGTCATCGATTTCTATATCGACTTTGAGTTTCGCTCACGCGTCTTTCAAAAGGTGATGGGGGTTCTTTTCGACGAGGCACTGGGGCGGCTTCTCGAAGCCTTTGAAACCCGTGCCCATGCGATCTATGGCGTACCGGAAGCAAAGGCACCCTAGGCAAGCCGCCGTTTCACCTGCTTTATCAAAAGATCGATTGCCGCATGCACGCATTGCACGCGAATGGCCGCGCGGTCACCTTGAAAAATATGGCGTGCGTGAAGGGTTTCCAGACCATGGGCCGCGACGGCGACATGCACCAGGCCGACCGGCTTTTCCGGCGTGCCGCCCTCTGGGCCGGCTACCCCGGTGATGGCGACGGCAAGGTCCACCCCGGTTCCGGCGAGGGCGCCTTCCGCCATCGCGCGCGCCGTTTCTTCGCTGACGGCGCCGGCGCTCTCAAACAGAGCTTCCGGCACGCCGAGAAGGGCCACCTTCGACGCGTTTGAATAGGTAACAAAACCGTGGTCCAACAGGTTTGACGCGCCGGGGATTGCCGTCAGGCAGGCGCTAAGAAGCCCGCCGGTGCACGATTCAGCCGTAACCAGACGCAACCCGGCCTTGTCACAAAGGCGAAGGATCCGGGTCGCTTTTTCCAGAAGTTCCCTGGAAAACATCTCTCACGCCTCAATAAAATACATTGCGATGAAAAGACCCGCCGCCGCATAAAGCGCCGCCAGCAAATCATCCGCCATAACACCAAACGCACCGGGAAACCGTTTTTCAAAACGACGGATCGGCCAGGGTTTTAGAATGTCCGCCACCCGGAAAAGCAAGAAGGCGAGGCCATAAAAAAAGCCATCTCGCGGCACCAGGGCAAGAACCAGCCACTGGGCGACAACTTCGTCGATAACAATATCCGGCGGGTCGTGGCTTTCCGATGCCTGCCCATAGACGTGGGATGCCCAAAGGCCAATCGGAAAAAAAAGCGCCGCAAGCAGGACAAGGGCAGCCGGCCCGTCCGGCCCAAAAGCGCCGACAACAACCCAGGCGACGGGAAGAGCAGCAAAGGATCCCCAGGTTCCGGGTGCCAGAGGAATGCGCCCAATGCCAAAAACGGTTCCGATCCAGAACGCCGGATGGAGAAAGGGAAGCGGGGATTTTTTTTGCATTTTTGCCACGAAAATCTATTCCGCCAGGGCGATGGTTGCGATGGCCTGGGCGGCGATCGCTTCTTTCCTGCCTAGAAAGCCCACACCTTCCGTCGTCGTTGCCTTGACGCTGATGGCACTTTCCAAAAGCCCGGTGATGGCTGCGAGCCGCGCGATCATGCCCAAACGATGGGGGGCGAGTTTCGGCGCTTCACAGATCAGGGTCACGTCCAGATTGTGGACATGGCCGCCACGCTCGGCCAAGCGCGTCAGAGCGTGGCGTAGAAAAAGGGCTGAATCAACGCCCTGCCATTTTGGGTCCGTTGGTGGAAAATGGATGCCAATATCGCCATCGCCCATCGCACCAAGGATTGCGTCCGTCAGCGCATGCAAACCGACATCGCCATCGGAATGGGCCTCAATGCCATGGCTGTGAGGGACGGCAAGGCCACAGATCATCACGTGGTCGCCGGGGCCAAAACGGTGCACGTCAAATCCCTGGCCAACGCGAACCAGGCCAGCATTGCCTGCTATTCTACGTTCGGCGCGCGCGAAATCCTCCGGCGTCGTAACCTTGAAATTATCTTCGGAACCGGCAACCAGCCGTACCGGAATGCCAACCGCTTCGGCCACGGCGGCGTCGTCGGTCAAATTGGTGCCTTTCATTTGATGATGCCCCTCAAGAATAGCCGGAAAATGAAACCCCTGAGGGGTCTGCGCATGCCAAAGCCCCTGACGGTTAATTGTGTCGGTGACGTGGCCAGCCTCCTCTTTCTTCAGGGTATCGGTAACGGGGAGGGCGGCAATCACCGCTACGTCCGTTGCCAACGCGGCGACAACCCGTTCGATGGTTGCAAAATTGACAAAGGGACGGGCGGCGTCGTGAATCAAAATGTGCTGCGGCGCAGCACTGCCAAGGCTTTCAAGACCCAGCCGAACGGATTCCTGTCGTGTCGCGCCGCCGAAAACCGGGTCGGGAAGGGACATACCACGCACGGCATCGGCATAAAGCGCCGCGTCATCGGCGTGGATGACAACTTGGATATGGTTGATCCTGGGGTGTGTGTGAAAGGCCTCAAGGGTCCAACGCAGCACTTCCTTGCCGCCAAGGGGCAGATATTGTTTTGGCAACTCGCCACCAAGGCGCTGGCCGCGGCCAGCGGCGACGATCAAGACGGCGCACCCGGTCATGGGTTGTTCTCCTTCGGGGACGAATGGCGCCAAACTAGCCGTGCTTCATGCCCTTGCCAAGGCAACAGGCCGGATTGAGGCAAGGCTCCGGGGAAGAAAGCATCTTGCATAAGAATTATGCAGCTTATAACCTGCCTAAAATATACTCAAAAGCGACCGAAATGGCTACAAATTCCATTTAGTTTCAAGTGATTGTCCGACATGGCAAAAGCGATGACTCGATTGAAACGGAAGCAAGCGGTTGAAAGCCTGGAAATCGGGAAAGTTCTCGCCAGCATTCCGAATCCGGTTCTTGTAGTCGGGCTGGAAAACGAAATCCGCTTTGCCAATCTGGCTGCCGAAGAGTTCTTCAGCGCAAGCATCACCAACCTCTGTGAGCGGCCTTTGAGCGCGGTGCTGTCTTTGGACAGTCCAATTTTTGCGCTGATGCAACAGGTGCGTGATGGTGGCAGCAGTATTTTTGAATATGGGTTGAACCTAAGCGGCCCGCGTTTTACGCCACGGCTTGTGGCGGTGCAAATTACGACCATTGTGGGTCAGGAAAACCATCTTCTTCTTTCCATCCACGAACGCTCAATCGCTCAGAAAATCGGCCAGTTCGTTCATAAAGGCGCTGCCCGTTCCGTCACGGCAATGGCCTCAATGCTGGCCCATGAGGTAAAAAACCCGCTTTCCGGGATTCGCGGTGCGGCGCAATTGCTTGAACAGAACGCCACAGCGGATGACAAGGCGCTTACGCGCCTGATTTGTGACGAAACGGACCGGATATGCAAGCTCGTGGATCGGATGGAAATTTTTTCAGACGGCCTGCCGCTTGAACGTGAAGCGGTGAACATTCATCAGGTACTTGAACGTGTTCAACAGATCGCCCAGAGCGGATTCGCCCGGCACGTTCGCTTCGTCGAACGCTACGACCCATCTCTGCCGTCGGTCTCCGGCAACCGCGATCAGTTAACCCAGGTCTTTTTGAATCTTGTAAAGAACGCGGCCGAAGCCGTGCCTGGAAAAAGTGGCGAAATTGTGCTCGCCACGTCCTATCAACATGGCATGCGTCTGGGCAGTCCTGATGGCAGAAGTCGCGTTTTGCTACCGCTTGTCGTCAGCGTGCACGACAACGGCCCGGGCATTCCAGAGGAAATACGTCCGCATCTTTTCGATCCATTTATCACGGCGAAGGTGAACGGAACGGGGCTTGGTCTGGCCCTTGTGGCAAAAATTATCAACGACCATGGCGGCATCGTCGAATTCGACAGCGAGCCTTACCATACGGTTTTTCGCGTCATGTTGCCCATTGCCCATGAGCAGAAAGAGACGGGGGAGGAAAACGAATGACGAATGCCACAATTCTGCTTGCAGAGGATGACCGCGCCATTCGTCTTGTTGTTGAACAGGCATTGAGTCGGCAAGGCTATGAGGTGCGTTCAACGGGAAATGCCGCAACGCTTTGGAAATGGGTCAGCAATGGCGACGGGCAGCTCGTCATCACCGATGTTATTCTGCCGGACGAAAACGGCCTCGACCTTATTCCGCGTATCAAAAAACTTCGGCCCGACCTTCGCGTTATCGTCATGAGCGCTCAAAACACGCTGTTAACCGCCGTGCGCGCAACGGAGCAGGGTGCTTTTGAATATTTGCCAAAGCCATTTGACCTAACAGAGCTTGTAAACATCGTGAAACGGGCGCTGACGGTTCGTGACCCAAAGCTTTCCGCCGCCTCCGAGGCTGGCGAAACCGATGAGCAACTTCCGCTTATCGGGCGTTCCCCCGCCATGCAGGAAATATATCGAATTATGGCGCGTCTCATGGGGACGGACCTTACCGTCATGATTTTCGGCGAGTCGGGAACGGGAAAAGAACTCGTTGCCCGGGCACTCCACGATTTTGGCAAACGTCGAAATGCTTCTTTTGTTGCCATCAACATGGCGGCCATTCCGAAAGAATTGATCGAAAGCGAACTCTTTGGCCATGAGAAGGGGGCGTTCACGGGTGCGACGGCGCGGCACACCGGGCGTTTTGAGCAGGCGGAAGGAGGCACGCTTTTTCTGGACGAAATCGGCGACATGCCCCTTGAAGCGCAAACGCGGCTTTTGCGAGTCCTTCAGGAAGGCGAATTTACGACGGTTGGCGGGCGAACGCCGATCCGGGTGAATGTGCGCATTATCGCGGCAACGCATCGCAATTTGCAGCAGCTCGTTAATCAGGGACTCTTTCGCGAGGACCTTTTTTACCGGCTCAACGTCGTACCGATACGGCTGCCGCCGCTTCGCGAGCGGGTTGAGGACATTCCGTCCCTGGCGCGTCACTTTCTGGCCCAGGCTGTGGCGGAAGGGCTACCATTGAAAACCTTGGGACCGGCTGCCATGGCGCGACTGAAAGAATACAGCTGGCCTGGAAATGTTCGTGAGATAGAGAATTTTATCCGCCGCCTTGCCGCGCTTTATTCCGAGGACGTCCTTGACCTTGATGTCATCGAAGCCGAGTTTTCCGGATTGCAGCCTCAGGCAGCGGCCCTTCCTGCCAAAGACGAAGGGTTGGAAGCAGCCGTCGAACGGCATTTAAGGAACTGCTTTGGCGCGCAGCCGGACGAATTGCCTCATGGCCTTTACGGGAAGATTATCCACGAAGTGGAAAAGCCACTTTTGGCCTATACCCTTGCCGCAACGCGGGGAAATCAGGTGCGTGCGGCAGAAATTCTTGGGTTGAACCGCAATACGCTTCGCAAGAAAATTCGTGAGTTGGACATCCCCGTGGTTCGCGGCCTAAAATAGTGCCATCAGGGGGGCCGGTTTCTCGGTTTCTTTCCAGTGCGCGGGACGCACGCTCCAGAAAATTTTAGGACACCCTTCGTAACATGAAAGTTGTCATTTGTGGCGCCGGCCAGGTGGGGTTTAACATCGCTCGCCAATTGTCGGAAGAAGGCAACGATGTAACGGTCGTTGATCAGGAAGCCGAGCGGATCAACCGGGTCGCTTCGTCTCTCGACGTTCAGGCGATCATGGGCTTCGCGTCGCATCCGGATGTTCTGGAACAGGCCTGCACGCAGGATGCCGATATGTTGATCGCCGTCACGCGTGAAGACGAAATCAACATGATCGCCTGCCAGATTGCCCATTCGTTGTTCAATGTGCCCGTAAAGATCGCACGCATTCGCGAGCCAGCCTACATGAAGCCGATGTGGGCTGATTTGTTCAGCCGCGATCACTTGCCGATTGATGTCATCATTTCGCCGGAGGTTGAAGTTGCACGCGCCATTGCGCGCCGTCTGGAGGTGCCGGGCGCGTTTGACGTGATTCCGCTGGCAGAAGGAAAAGTGAAGTTGATCGGGCTTAAGTGCAAAGAAGACTGCCCGGTTGTGAACACGCCTTTGCTGCAGCTTACGGAACTTTTTCCAGACCTGCACATTACCGTTGTCAGCATTGTACGGGACAATAAATTGATTGTCCCTTCCAACACGGATCAGATGTTGGCCGGGGATGCGGTCTATTTTATCGCCGAAGCCACCCATGTGAAACGCGCCATGGAGGCGTTCGGCCAGGAAGGCCAAGAGGCGCGGCGTGTGTGCATCATCGGTGGCGGCAATGTCGGCCTGTTTCTTGCGCAAGAGTTGGAGAACAACCATCCCGGCGTGCACCCGAAATTAATCGAATTCGATCTGCACCGTGCAGAACAGATTGCTGAGAAGCTGGACCGGACGGTTGTTCTTCACGGCGATGCCCTTGACCTTCAGCTGCTCGAGGAAATGAACATTCGTTCCGCCGAAGCCATCGTCGCCGTCACAAACAACGATGAAACCAACATCCTTGGCTCGTTACTGGCAAAGCGGCAGGGGTGCCCCAGGGCGATTGCGCTTATCAACAATGACACCTATGGCCAGCTTGTCGGCTGGCTTGGAATTGATGCCGTCGTAAGTCCGCGCGTGATTACCATCTCGTCCATTCTTCAGCACGTTCGGCGCGGGCGAATCCGGGCCGTCCACACCCTTCATGAAGGGATGGGAGAGATCATCGAGGCAGAAGCGCTTAAGACCTCAAGCCTGGTTGGCAAGCCGCTCCGCGAGATTGATCTGCCGGATGAAATCCTTATCGGGGCAATTGTGCGCGACGAGCAAGTGCTCATTCCACGCGGGGGCACAACGATCAAGACGGGTGACCGCGTCATCCTTTTTGCCGCCGCCGGTGCCGTAAAGAAAGTCGAAAAACTGTTCACCGTGGGTCTGGAATTTTTCTAGACCGCCATCTTGCGGATAAAACGGCGGAAAAACCAATGTCCCATATTGCCTACGTCAATGGCCAATATGTTCCCCATCGCCTGGCTCGCGTCCATATTGAAGACCGTGGCTACCAATTTGCCGACGGCGTCTATGAGGTCATGGCCGTGATCGACGGACAGCCGATGGATGAGGAACTGCATCTTGATCGGCTGGAAGTTTCCCTGGATGCGCTTTCCATGGAAAATGCCATGACGCGGCGCGTCCTTAAGATCATCCTTCGCGAGATTATCCGACGCAACCGGATACGAGACGGCATTCTATATCTTCAAATGACGCGTGGGGTTGCCCGTCGGGACCATGCGTTTCCGGCGCGACGGCGAACCGCGCTGGTCGTAACGGCGCGGCCCGCAACCCTGCCGCCACAGGAAGCCCTTCGCGCCGGCGTTCACGTCATCACGCTTACCGATACCCGCTGGAAACGCTGCGATATTAAATCGATTTCATTGCTGCCCAACGTGCTTGCAAAGCAACAGGCCCGGGAAGCGGACGCTTATGAGGCATGGTTTCTGGACGCAGACAATTTCCTTACCGAGGGAAGTTCTACCAATGCATGGATTGTGACGAAGGCGGGGGTTCTGGTCACGCGGCCCGCCAATTGCGCAATTTTAAGCGGTATTACGCGCCTTGGCGTCCTGAAGGTTGCGGCAGAAGAGGGCATCACTGTAGAGGAACGCCCCTTTCACCTGGACGAAGCCAGGGCCGCAGCAGAAGCCTTTTTGACCAGTACGACCGCCTTCTTGCTACCGGTTCTAAAAATTGATGATAAAGTCATCGGGAATGGCCAGCCAGGAAAGCTAACGACGCGGCTCCTTCATCGCTACCTGGAAAAAATAAAAACAAAGAAAAAACGGTAGGATCGGACGTCTCCATGAAGAAAATGCCACCCTTTCCACGGGCAATCCTGTTTGATTGGGATAACACACTGGTCGATAGCTGGGAGGGAATGCAGCGGGCGATGAACGCCACGCTTATCGCCATGGGGCACGAACCCTGGACGATGGAGCAGGCCCAGCAACGGATGAACCGATCGCTTCGCAATGCCTTTCCGGAGCTTTTTGGCGAGCGTTGGCACGAGGCGCATGACATTTTTTATGAAGCCTTTACGGAAGGGCATCTCGAAACTTTGAAACCCTTGCCAGGCACCGAGAAAATGCTTGAAACACTCCATGAGATGGGCATTTTTATGGGCATTGCCAGCAGCAAAGTGGGGCCGATGCTACGCAAGGAAATTGCCCATTTCGGCTGGGAAAAATACCTGCCGGGCGTTGTTGGGGCAGGGGAGGCGGAAAAGGACAAGCCGGCGAAAGAGGCCGCTTTGTTTGCCATCCATGGCACAAACATCAAGCTGGGAGAGGCACTTTGGGTGGTCGGCGACCTTCCGATTGACGTTGAATTCGCACGAAATGCAGGCACCACCGCAATTGTCATGAACAGCTCCCTTCCTGATATAAAAGACTTTGGGGACCTTGCACCCGATTGGGTCGTGGACCATTGCAAAGACCTTCCGCCTTTCGTCAGGGCTTGTGCCGACGATGCGTAGGAGTGGCTTAACCACAAGCAGAAGAACGATAAGAAAAACAGGGAAGAAAAATGGGGGCGCATAATGACGACAGAAAAATCACAAAATGTTCAGGACGTCTTCCTAAACAACATTCGGAAAAACAAAATTCAGGTGACCGTATTTCTGGTTAATGGCGTAAAGCTTCAGGGCGTCGTTACCTGGTTCGACAATTTTTGCGTGTTGCTTCGTCGAAACAACCACATACAGCTGATCTACAAACACGCTATTTCAACAATTATGCCGGCAGGCCCAATCCAGCTGTTTGAAGAGGACAAGGAAAACGCTGAAGTCGAAGAAGTCTAAGCTACCGTCAGAAGACCTTTCCGAAGGCGGCAAGGCCAGCGCGCGCGCCTGCGTTCTTTCTCCTTTCTTGAAGGGAAGCGGTCATGAACCGCTCCGCCATGCGGAGGCGCGGCTTAGGGAAGCTGTGAATTTGACGGAGGCAATCGGGCTAAAGGTCGTCTGTGAAGAAACGGTTTCTCTGGCACGTATCGTGCCCGCAACGCTTTTCGGCAAGGGCACGGTTGAACGTTTTCACGACCAAATAACGGCCGATGACATCGAATTGGTCGTCATTGATCATCCCGTTACGCCGGTTCAGCAGCGCAACCTGGAACGTGCCTGGGCGTGCAAGGTGATCGACCGCACGGGCCTTATTCTGGAAATCTTCGGCGCGCGTGCGCGGACCAGCGAAGGGCGCCTTCAGGTGGAACTTGCCCATCTTTCCTACCAACGCAGCCGCCTGGTGCGTTCCTGGACCCATTTAGAGCGCCAACGCGGCGGTTACGGCTTTCTGGGTGGGCCGGGGGAAACCCAGATCGAGACAGACCGCCGCCTTCTGGACAAGCGCATTACGCGATTAAAACGCGATTTGAGTCAGGTCATGCGTACGCGTAAATTACACCGCCAGGCTCGAAAACGCGTGCCTTGTCCGGTTGTCGCCTTGGTCGGTTATACGAATGCCGGCAAATCGACTCTGTTTAACCGGCTTACCGGCGCGGATGTTTTTGCCGAAGACCTGCTTTTTGCCACCCTGGACCCATTGATGCGCGGCCTGGTGCTGCCTTCCGGTCGCCACATTATTCTTTCGGATACGGTTGGTTTCATCTCGGACCTGCCGACGGATCTCGTCGCCGCCTTTCGTGCAACCCTGGAGGAAGTACGCGAGGCAGATCTTATCCTCCACGTTCGCGATATTGCCCATCCCGAAAGTTCGGACCAATGCCGCGATGTTCATAAGGTGCTACATGACCTTGAAATCGGCGACCGGATCGAGAACGACGTGATTGAGGCCCTGAACAAGGCGGACCTTCTAACGCCTGAGCAGGACGAAAAATTACAAAACCAGGTCGCGCGCAATCCCAACCAGGTGCTGTTATCGGCGGCAAGCGGAGAGGGGATTGACGAGCTTCTACCCCTTCTCGACGCACGCCTTGCGGCCAGCTTCACGGTGGTTGAAATTGCCGTCCCCATTTCCGATGGCGCAACAATCGCCTGGCTTTATCGTCATGGCGAGGTCCTGGCACGCCAGGACGATGAGGCTTATGCGCATTTTCGTGTGCAGCTCGACCCAAAGGATGCGGCCCGCTTCGAAAACCGAATGGCCGACGCGTAAGCTAAACGCTTTTTTCTTCTTTTTTCACGCGTTCCCAAAGCGTTTCTAACTGTTCAAGCGGCGTCGCCTCAATCGTTGCACCGGCAGGTAGAAGCGCCTCTATCCCCGCAAAACGCCGTTCGAACTTCGCGTTTGCGGTCCGAAGGGCAGCTTCGCTATCGATAGCAAAATGCCGGGCAAGGTTTACACAAGTGAAGAAAAGATCGCCGATTTCCTCGGCAAGAGGCGAATTTTTCCGTTCAGCGATTGGACCAGGTGGTAATTCCGCCCGAATTTCAGCAATTTCCTCGGCAATTTTATCGAAAACCGGCTCAACCTCATCCCAATCAAAGCCGACGCGGGCAGCCCGTTTCTGAAGTTTTTCAGCGCGGAGCAGGGCGGGCAGGGCATGCGCGACCCCTTCAAGCACGCCACCCCGCTTGTTTTTCTGGCGCTCACGCGCTTTTTCAGCCTCCCAGGCTTCGGTCTGGGCTTTCGCACTCGCAACTGCCGCCCCGCCAAAGACATGGGGGTGGCGACGAATCATTTTTTCGGAAACGCCGGCAACAACATCGGCAAAGGTGAAATGACCAAGCTCGGCCGCCATCTCCGCGTGATAAACGACCTGAAGCAGGAGGTCGCCCAGTTCGTCCTGAAGCGCCGCCATGTCGTTTTTATCGATTGCCTCAGCCACTTCATAGGCTTCTTCAATCGTATAAGGCGCGATGGATTTGAAATCCTGTTCGCGGTCCCAGGGGCAGCCGTCCTTTGGATCCCGAAGGCGGCGCATGACGTCCAAAAGCCTGGAAATTTCGCCGGGTTTGTCTGTCTGGTTCTTGCTCATGGCCGGTTACAATCTGCTGCATAAACAACGTGGTATGTCATTTTATTGCCACATTTACGCAGGGCGGTGCGCAGCTGGGACGGCGACAGTCGAGCCTCCTGCCGTGAGGCGGTAGCACCGATATGCTTCAGGTTTATCAGGAAATCCACCGGACGATCGTAGTGGGTTTGAAAGATGTCTTCGGCCAGAGGCTCCGGGATCCGTTGGCCTTGCAGCACAGCATCCGGCAAACCCAAATCTTTCAAGGTTGATTTCCACTCAATATAGGATTGCGCGCCAAGGGTGGAAAAAAGGATGCATGCTTGGGGGCTGAGCAGGCGCTTTAAGCGTTCGATGCTGCCCTCAAAATCCTCGAACCACTGGAACGTCATGCTGCTGGCGATCAAATCAAACGGTCCCGTGATATCCGGGGCTTCGCCGTCCATAAGAGAAAAATGCCGGTTGGGCCCGGCATAGCGGTTCTTGCATATTTGGAGCATCGGCTCCGAAATATCCGTGATAAAGAGTTCCGCCTTTGGATAGGTCGCGATCAAATGCTCCGTGAAAAACCCAGTGCCACAGCCAATTTCAAGGATATGCGGGAATTCTGGCACGGGTAGGGCGGGCAGAAAGGTGGCCAGCCGCTTTGCTGCCTGTTTTTGCACCGCGGCGTGATCGTCATAACTCGCCACCGCCTGGCCAAAACGGGCAATAATTTTTTGTTTAAAGGCTGTGTTCATCCAGGAACGCTTTTATCTGTCCGACGCACCAGTCCGGATGCGTGATGGGTAGAAAGTGATCTTTGCCGTCCAGCCAGTTGAGGTTGGCATCGTACCAGATCGCTTCGGTCATTTTTCTTGGAACAATGGGGTCTTTTGTCGCGGCCAGGGCCAGAATCGGGCAATTAAGCGCCCCATGCGCCTTTTCTTCATTCCATTCTGTCAGCCAGTCCAGCCCGGTTTTCAACCGGTCAACGTTCATTTCGTCTTCGCCAAGGTAAGGCGTCGTGCCCCAAAATTCACACATCATCGGATAGGGGGCGGTATCAAGGCGTTCTTTCATCGCCTGTAAAATGCCCGTTGGAGCGTATTTGGCAAAATTGTCAAAGCCGCAAATGCTGACAAAGGCTTTCATAGGTGCTGTCGCGTGCCGCAGCAACCAGAGCGAGCCAACGGAATGCCCGATGGCGATATAATCGCTTTTCGGCAAACAATCGACCGCATCGGCGACGCGATTGCCAAAGCCAAGATCAAGAACAAGGCATTCCCGGTCCGGGAGCAGATTCACAATTGCGTCCCACACCTTGGCGTCGAACCCCCAGCCATGCACAAAAACCAGCTTCATCGCAGAGCTATATCCATAGAGGGGGCACCTCGGCACAACGATCCAAAGATCGCATAATGGTTATTATGACAAATTCATGATGGGACATCCAAGACCATGCCATCGTAAGCCGGTTCGACCCCGTCTGGCAGACTTCTCGCCAGGGTTTCGTAGTCCGCGTCCTGGTTCATATGGGTCAGCACCGCGCGTTCGGGTGCCACGCGCTTAATCCAGGCCAGCGTTTGCGCCAGATGCGAATGGGTCGGATGGGAGCGGTCCCGCAAGCAATCGACAATCCACAGCCGCACACCGCGCAAGCTTTCAAATGCCGCTTCTGAAAGGCCCACAACATCCGTTGAATAAGCGATCGGCCCGAAACGAAATCCAAGGCTTGTTCGGCCAAAACCGTGATCTTGCTCAAATGGTAAAACGTCAATGTTTCCAATGCGAAATGGGCCATTAATGAGATTTGGGGTGAGGCATGGCTTAAAAAATCCGTATTCCTCGGGCATTTTTTCCAGGACATAGCCAAACCTGGCCTCGATCGCGGCCAGAGTTTCGCGATCCGCATAGATCGGAATCCAGGCCCCCATCCTGCGATTTACTGGGCGCAGATCATCAATGCCATGGATGTGATCGGCGTGCGTATGGGTGAAAAGCACGCCATCCAGCCGCTCAGTGCCCGCAGCCAGCAATTGGGCACGAAGGTCTGGCGAGGTATCGACAAGCAAGGCCGTTTCCCGGTCTTCGACCAGAATTGACGCCCGCAAGCGGCTGTTTTTTGGGTTTTTCGGGTCGCAAGCGCCCCAGTCGTTGCCAATCAGTGGCACACCGCCAGAACCGCCACAGCCTAAAATACGGACCCGCATTCAGGCCTCCCTTGAGCGTTTTGCCTTCGTGAAAAGGCGGAAGAAATTTGCCGTTGTCTGATCCTCAAGGGCCCTTTTCTCCAGCCCGAAAAGGTCGGCGGCCGCTTTTGCCGTCTCAGTCACATAGGCCGGCTCGTTCCGTTTGCCACGGTAAGGCATGGGGGCCAGATAGGGCGCGTCCGTCTCGACAAGCAGCTTATCAAGCGGGATTTTTCGGGCTGTTTCGCGAAGTGCGTCTGATTTTTTAAAGGTCAGGATGCCCGAAAGCGAGATGTAGAAACCAAGGCGAACGGCACCTTTCGCCAGTGCGTCCCCCCCGGTAAAGCAATGGATAACACCGGTAAAGGCCCCCTTCTCCATCTCTTCTTCCAAAATTGCGACCGTGTCGGCCTCGGCATTGCGGCTATGGACGATAAGCGGCAGCCCCGTTGCCCGGGCCGCGCCGATGTGAGCCCGAAAGGCGCTTTTCTGGCTTTCACGCGGGCTGTGCTCGTAAAAGTAATCGAGTCCGGTTTCGCCGATGCCGACGACTTTTTCATGCTGGGCCAAGGTGACAAGCTGTTCCGTGCGGGCCCCTTCCTTTTCCGCTTCGTGGGGATGAACGCCAACCGTGCACCAGACATTCCCATGGGCCTCGGCGACGCGAAGCACGTCTGGAAAATCCGACAGTTTTGTTGAAATCGTCAGCATATAGCCAACGCCCGCATCCTCGGCGCGCGCCATGACCTCGCCCAAATCATCGTGGTAATCCGAAAAACTTAAATGGCAGTGGCTATCGACCAGCATCCGCGCCCTCCTCCACAAAGCGTGGAAAGATGCCCTCAGGCTTGGCAATCGGCGTGCCCGGTTTCAGGGCATAATCCGGGGTAAGCTGCGCAAATTGGCGCAAATCCTGTGGAACGGCAATCTGGTCCAGAATTTTCGCACCCGCATCCGGCATGATCGGCTGAACAAGAATGCCAAGATGCCGGATCGCTTCCCCAAGCACATAGAGAACCGTCCGCATGCGCGCCGGGTCTTTCTTCTTCAGTTCCCAGGGGGCCTGCGCATCGACGTAGCGGTTGGCGAGGCCGACGCATTCCCAAAGGGCAATCAGGGCCTTGTGAAAGGCCTGCGCCAGAATTTCCTCGCGAAAAACGGCGAAAACCGCGTCGGTTTCGGCAAGCAGGGCGGTGTCAGCCTCTGTGAATTCGCCGGGCTCTGGAATGGCACCCTCGCAGTTTTTGTGGATCATCGACAAAACGCGCTGGACGAGATTGCCGAAATCATTCGCCAAATCGCCATTTGTCCGATGGACGACGGCCTGGTGAGAAAAATCGCCATCTTTTCCGAAAGGCACCTCGCGGAGCAAAAAGAAGCGCAGTGGGTCCAGCCCATATTTTGCAATGAGTTCGAAGGGATCAATGCTGTTGCCAAGGGATTTCGATATTTTCTGGCCTTCATTCGTCCACCAGCCATGGGCAAAAATGCGTTTTGGCGGCGCGATGCCGGCAGCCATCAGAAAGGCCGGCCAATAAACAGCGTGAAAGCGTAGAATATCTTTACCTACAATATGAACATCTGCAGGCCAAAACGTTGAAAACTCTTCACATTCTGTATCCGGGTAGCCGACGCCGGTCATGTAGTTCGTCAGCGCGTCGAGCCACACATACATCACGTGATCGTCATGCCCAGGCACTGGAATGCCCCATTTAAAGCTTGTCCGCGAAATGGAAAGATCGCGAAGTCCCGATTCAACGAAACGGATCACCTCGTTGCGGCGGCTTTCCGGGGCAATAAAGTCCGGATTGGCTTTGTAAAATTCAAGCAGCGGTGCCTGCCAGTCCGAAAGGCGGAAGAAATAGCTCGGCTCCTCGACCCATTCGACCTCGGCGCCCGTTGGGGCCTTGCCGTCAACCAGCTCTTTTTCCCGGTAAAAGGCCTCGTCACGGACGGAATACCAGCCGGAATAGCTGTCTAGATAGATCTGCCCCTTTTCCTCAAGCACCTTCCAGAGCGCCTGAACGGCTTTAAAATGGCGCGGCTGCGTTGTGCGAACAAAGTCGTCATTGCTGAAATTCATCGCCTGCGCGAGTTCGCGGAAATTCTCCGACACCTTGTCAACAAAAGGCTGGGTGGCAATCCCTGCCTTGGCGGCAGATTTTTCGACTTTTTGCCCATGCTCGTCGGTGCCGGTCAGAAACTTGACGCGCTGTCCGTCGAGACGCAGGAAACGCGCCAGCACATCGCAAGCCAGTGTCGTATAGGCGTGGCCGATATGGGGGGCATCGTTGACGTAATAGATCGGTGTCGTGACGTAAAAGGACTTGTTGGCGGACATCTTCGCTCCTGACTGCTTCGAAAGCCGGCGCCAGGGCCTGGGCGCAATTCTCTTAAACCGCCGCCGGCTGTCGCACGGCACCCTCCAACGTGTGAAAGACGTTCAACAGAACCTGCTTGCGATCCAGATGGCTGTATTTTGCCTCGACCGAGAGACGGTTGATTTTTTCCCACACCTCCACCCATTCCGCAAGGTTCGCGCCATCCGGGATTTCCGGCATGTGCGAGCCAAGGGCACGGCCCTTGATCCGGTTTGCCAGCCATTGGCTTAAAAGATCGCTCACGACAAACCAGCTTTCCCCGGCTCGGGGGCCGCTTAACCGACCGGCAAAGTCATGCAGCGCCGGAACATCAAGATCAGGCAACGCGTTTAAAAACCCAAGCAACTCCTCGTAGAGGTCAAGCCCCCCTTCTGCGATCAGCCGAAGCGCGTTGCCAATGCTGCCTTCGGCCAGGCCTATCAAGGCATTGCGTGTGTCTGGCTCCAGATCCGGTTGCTGGCTTTGCAAAAGCCGCCCCATGGTTTCTTCATTCAAAGGGCGCAAGGCCAGATGTCGGCACCGGGAACGAATGGTTGGCAAAACGCGGCCCGGATTGTGGCTGACGAGCAGCAAAAGAGCTTTCGAAGGCGGTTCTTCCAGCAGCTTCAGAATGGCATTGCCTGCGGCCCGGTTCATTTCGTCGGCGCTGTCGATAACAACGACGCGCCAGCCGCCTTCCGCCGCCGTCATGGAAAGGAATGGGCCGATGCGGCGGCTTTCCTTAACGGAAATTTCCCGCAGATTGCGCTTGCGTCCCTCTTCATTGTCGCTTTCGATCACAAGCAAATCCCCATGGCTGCCAACGGCGGTCCGCTGAAAGATGGGGGTTTCCGGCGCAAGATAGAGGGGAGACGCCGTCGGGCTTTCCTTGCCGCCAGCCAGCACGAAACGCGCAAAGCGGTAGGCAAGGGTAGCCTTCCCCACCCCGCGCGGACCGGTCAGCAGCCAGGCATGGGGCAGGCGCCCCGAGCGCCACGCCTCGAAAAGACGCTGCTCGGCCGCCTCATGACCCAGCAGGTCCGGGTTCGTCCGTGGCAAATCCGGCGGCGGCATGGTTTCGGCGGCGCTCATGGAAAGCACCCCCCCAGCCTGTTGGCGACAAGGGCCTGGACTTCACCTTGAATGGCTTCAACCGTCATCGTCCCATCGACCACGACGATGCGTTCCGGTGCGCCCTCTGCAATCGCAAGGAAGCCTTCGCGAAGCCGCGTATGAAAAGCCAAATTCATTTCTTCATAGCGGTTGTTGCCCATGGCGCGCATAGCGGTCCGTTTCAGGCCAATTTCCGCCGGAAGGTCAAGCAGGATGGTGAGGTCCGGCACGAAATCGCCAGCCACCCTTTGATAAAGCGACTGGATCCACGCCCGGTCAAGGTCCTTGCCATAGCCTTGATAGGCAAGGGTTGAGTCGGCAAAACGGTCGGCGAGCACCCATTTTCCGGCTTCAAGCGCGGGCCAAACCGTTGTCACAAGATGGTCGCGACGGGCCGCGTTGAACAGAAGACATTCTAAAAGCGGGTCCCCGTTGAAGGTGGCTGAAAAAAGCAGTTCGCGAATCCGTTCGGCTGCAGGCGAGCCGCCCGGCTCGCGGGTTGCAAGTGTCGGTTGACCCGCTTTTTCCAAGGCGTCGGCAAGCAGCTTTATCTGGGTCGTCTTACCGGCCCCTTCCCCACCTTCGAAGGTAATGAATCGCGCGGCAGCCACCCTCCATCACTCCAAAAAGCTTTGTGGCGTGCATTGCATCAATGGGATGCGCCCCATAGAAGATACCGCATCGCCGCCCCCATCTTGCCAAAGAAGCCAAGCTGTTCGACATCTTTTCCGGCTACCAGCGGCACTTCGCGCGTCGCTTCCCCAGGAAGCTGGATTTTCAGCATGGCGACTTGCGTCCCCTTCATTACCGGCGCCGGGACAGGATCGCTATAAGCCACGGAAACCTGCATATCCTTGCGGGCTTTTCGCGGCAGCGTCAGGACAATGTCTTTCTCGATAACAAGCGGCACGGTGTTTTCCATACCAAGCCAGACATGTGCCTTGTCCACTTCTTCCCCCGCCTTGAAAAGTTCGTAATTGTTGAACTCGCGGAAGCCCCATTCAAGGATACGCCGGGACTCAGCGGCGCGCGCGCGTTTGCTTGGCAAGCCATTGACGACAAGAACAAGGCGCCGTCCATTCCGCATGACAGAAGAAGCCAGCCCATAGCCAATTGCCTCCGTATGGCCGGTCTTCAGGCCATCCGCCCCTTCCGTTCCATAGAGGAGCGGATTGCGATTGCCTTGACGAATACCGCCATAGGTAAATTCTTTTTCGGAATAGATGCCGTAATATTCTGGAAAATCCTTGATTGTCCAAAGGGCCACGGTCGCAATGTCGCGAACGGACATATGTTGTCCTTCGGCAGGCCAGCCGGTCGCATTTTTAAAGACGCTGTTCGCAAGCCCCATCTTTTGCCCTTCGGCGTTCATTTCTGACGCAAAGGCGCTCTCACTACCAGCCAGGCCTTCCGCAACGACGATGGAGGCATCGTTGCCTGACTGAATGATAATCCCCCTGATCAAATCTTCGATCGCAACGTCTTTGCCGACTTCGACAAACATCTTTGAACCACCTTTCTTCCAGGCGGTTTCGCTGACAGACAGCGTGTCGTCAAGTGAGAGGCGGCCATCCTTTAATCGCTGAAAAACAAGATAGACCGTCATCATCTTGCTCATGGAAGACGGTGGATAGGGTTCGTCCGCATTTTTCTCGAACAAAACCGCGCCCGTCATCGCATCAATTAAAATTACGGCTTTCGCATCCGATTCCAGGGCCATCGCCTTTTGAATGGCGATGCCGCCAAACAGGAAAAAGACAAGGGCCGCCACACCGAGGTAACGGAAACGCACGATCAAGGCGTTCATATGCTTTTCATTTCGTTTCAGATTGAAGGGAACAAAGGTTTTTTAATCCACGATAAGGCGCGCTTCCGGATAGCCCGCTTTCACAACGGCGTCGAGTTTAACATCTGCCTCCTCAACGCTTGCAAGAGGCCCTAAGCGAACGCGATAAAGCTCGCGATCTCCCAAGGCGACCGGCGTCACATTCGTCCGGCCGATTTGCTGAAGGCGCGTGCTCACGCTCGTTGCATTTTCATATTTAGAAAAGGCCCCGGCCTGGATAAACATCTGGGTCGGCACCACCGCTTCCGTCGTCACAACGGGGTCAGGCGGCGGCGCAATGGACACGGTATCTGCTTTTGCAGACGCAAACACCACCGGCTTCGAAGACGCCGGCATGGGCGTGTCCCCCCTTATGGCCGCAGCAAGCTGGCGGCTTTCCCCGACCAGAATTTCAACCCGCACCTTCGCCGTTCCCTTGTCACGGAAGCCGAGAAGTTCTGCGCCCCGCCGCGACATATCGAGAATTCGCGATCGCGCAAAGGGCCCGCGATCATTCACTTTCACCTTCAGGGAACGACCGTTCTCAAGGTTTGTGACCCGCACCATGCTTGGAAGCGGCAGGGTACGATGCGCCGCCGTCACCAGATGCATATCAAAGATTTCACCGTTTGCCGTCCTGCGATTATGGAAAGCGGTTCCATACCATGAGGCAATTCCGGTTTCGACATAGCGGTCATCTTCAGACGGGTAATACCAGACGCCATCAATCTGATAAGGCGTCCCAATCTTGTAAATCGGTTGGGGGGTATCCCCACCAAGGCGTTTTGCGGTGTGGAGAGCCAGTTCCGTCTCTGCACAGCCACCAAGCAAGACCGCCATTCCGACGACAAGCGCAAGCCCAATTGCGAAGGAAGAGGAAAATCGGCGCCACTGCATTTGGTGTCTCACCCCGTTTTCCAGAGATTATATGGTATTCTAGTGGCTAGCTATTTGGTCAGCAAGGGTGCCGACCGCTACCGCAAAATAGGTGGAGCGATTCCAGGCAAGAATCGCCCGGTAATTGCCATAAACCAGATAGGCTGGCCCTTTGTCACCTTCGCCCAGAATGATTGAGCCGGAAATTTCCGCCTTTGGAAGGTCCGCCCCATCCGCCCGGCGAACGCCCAGCCGTTGCCATTCCGAAATTGGCTTTTTGACTTTTAGTCCGACCTGGGCCGGGTCGAACCCTTCCGGCAGACGCACATGGCGGCCCCAGGTTTCTTTCCCGTTCCACCCGGATTTTGCAAGATAGTTTGCGGCCGAAGCAAACACGTCGGCGCGTGACGTCCAGATGTTGCGGCGGCCGTCCGCATCATAGTCCACGGCAAAGTTCAGAAAGCTCGTCGGCATGAACTGGCTCTGCCCCATGGCCCCGGCCCAGGAACCTGTCATCGCATCCGGCGCAATATGCCCTTCGTTCAAAATCTGAAGCGCAGCAAAAAGCTCTTTACGAAAATAGGCGCTTCGCCGGCCATCGAAGGCCAGTGTAACCAACGCTTGCACGACGGAAAAACCGCCGGTAAGCCTGCCAAAATCCGTCTCGATTCCCCACAACGCCACCAGAAACTGTGGCTGCACGCCGTAACGTTTGGAAACGGCCTGCAAAAGATCGCGATTTTCCCGTAACTTCTTGCGGCCCCGCTCGATTCGGGAAGACGGAACGACCCGTGCCAGATAGTCCTGAAAGGTGAGCGTGAATTCCGGCTGGCTGCGGTCAAGCTCAATCACACGTTCAAGCAGGGTAACGCCATCAAGGGCCGCGTTCAGGGTTTCGGGCCGGATCCCCTTGTCGGCTGCCTCTGCCCGAAGGGCAACAAGCCAAACGTCGAAATCCTCCGAAAGAGCCGGTTTTGATGCAAAGCTGCTCGCAAGAAATAGAAAAACTGCGGCAAAAATTCCGAAACGAATGTTACCGAACATTACAATGTCACACGCTTAAATGGATCCACTGGCCGGATGTTTGTGCCACAGGAACACAGGCCACCGCAAATTCTGGCAAGCTTTACGGTGGCACATGCCCAGAATCAGGATAGATTTGAGAACTGATTGGAGGAAAAGGATGAAACGCCGCCTCACCTTGCAAGCCATTTCCGCCCTTTCTGTCCTTTTGGCGATGGCTTTGCCGATGGCGCCAGCCTATGGCGAGGAAGGCACGCATTTCTTTAAATTAGGGACGATCTTCCTCCCCAGAGCACTGACGCCCGAAAAAATGGTGGCGCTTCGCCACGAAGCCGCTGAACAGGGCGATCCGGGTGCCCAGTTTCGATGGGCCGAACGCCTCTATAAACGCGTCAAACAACAACGCGCGATGCCTGCGGCAAAAGGCCGCGAAACATTTTTTGAGGAGGCCTTTTTCTGGTACGTGCAAGCCGCCGATCAGGGACATGCGGGGGCACAACGCCGTATAGCCGATTTCCACGCGACGGGTGAAGGCATCACACGCGATCCGAATAAATCGGCCCACCTCTACCGTCTTTCTGCGGATCAGGGCGACGCGCGCGCCGAATTGCGGATGGGTGTGCTCAACGAGGAAGGCCTGGGTCTACCGGCAAATCTTGAAAAAGCTATCTATTGGTACGAACGCGCTGCCAGGCGGGTCGCCTTTGCCAAAGTGGCCAATGTGGCGCGCTATCGCCTGGGAAAAATCCTTGCAACCACGCGCCAGAAGAAAAACACGCTCATTGACGCTTATATGTGGTTCGACCTTGCCGCAAAAAAAGGCCACAAGGAAGCCGATATGGAACGGCTAAAAATAGAAAAACGTCTGTCACTTGCACAGATTGTGAAAGCGAAGAAGCAGGCCCGTCAATGGACCAAAGGCCTGGAAAGCGCACAGGAACCGCTAACAAAGAAAAGCCCCTGGTGAACCGACCCCTGCCTTGGGAAGGTTGGTTAGAAAATCATCCCCAGCCAATGCAGCATTGGCCAGGCGGCGGAAGAAAAGCAGTGGATTTAACATCTTAAAAATTAATCTGTAATCACCTGATTTTAAAAAATAAATTTTACACACATCAAGCGCAACCCCCTGACAAACCCTTGCCGGTGATGCATGCGAAAATGGGCTACCCATAAGACATATTGGCCTAACCCATACGGATAGGAAAACCGCCGGAATCCCTGAAAATTCAGCCGCGTAGATTCCCTTGGCAGGATTTCGCTTCCTGTGTAAAATCGAGAGGAAATATGAAGTCCGTTCTGGAAGTACGTGTAACCTCTAAAATAAGCGGTTATATTTCGCTTGGAATTAGGCGTCCGCAATCGGTGGCCCGAAGTCTTTATGCACTTTTGCCGCTGTTTAAATGAGTGTCTCACCCATAGAGAAAGAAACCCATGATCACCGCAGAAGATATGAAATTTCATAAACCCACCAGCGACGACCCTGAGTGGGCAGAAACAAACTACTTCCCCTTCCATATCGAAGAAGCCGGCATTCAGATGGCCGCCTATGTCCTGACGCGCCCCAATCTTGGCGTCGTGCTTGCCGATGTCTTTGCGTATCAGGGTTCAAACCCAAGCCCGACGACCGCGCTTTATTATGACAAGCATGTCCACCTGCCAATCCAGGACAAGCTGGAAGATTATACCCTTGGGCTTGCAGGCGGTCTTTCCATTAAAGCCGTCAACGCGCCGATGGATTATCAAGTGGACTATGTCGGCTATGACGACACGGAATACCACATTTACTACAAAGGCCTTAGTGAGCCTTATGACATTCATGACCCCAAGCAGGACCCGATTACTGCTGAAAACATGCAGAAGGAATCGAGCGACAGCTGGGGAAAAGGTGCCTATGCCGGGCATTTTGATCAATCGGCCCATGTCACAGGCGAAGCCAAAATTCAGGGCAAGTCTTACAAAGTCGATTGCATCACGACGATGGACCACAGCTGGGGCCCACGCAGTGAGATGGCAATTCCAAACATGGCTTGGTTTCATGCCCATTTTGGCGAGGATTTGGCCATTCACTGCATCGCTTACATTGATCCGATCAACACGGACAAAGTTGGCCCAGTGCTTCATGGCTATGTCGTCGAAAACGGCAAACTTTACGGGATCGCCAAAGGCAACGGTCGGACGACGCGTGAGCATTTGCTGCCAACGGGCATTGAGATGTCTGTGACCGATTCACGTGGCAAAACGTTCAACTTCGTCGGCAAGTCCGTTTCCACCTATGCATGGTTTGCGTGGCCAGGCCTCAATGTTCAGAGCGCACTTCTAAAATGGGATTGCGACGGCCGCACCGGCTGGGGCGAAACCCAGGACTGCCTCAGCATGCGCTACGTCTGCGAGGCAAACCAAAAGATGATCAAAGCCGCGTAACGCCAATAGCCTGGCGCAGGCTTGTTCAAACAACCGGAGGGAAAACAACTTCCCTCCGGTTTCTTTTGCGCTAATTCGCAAAAACGGGAAGATTGTCGATAAACTACCCCCTGGATGGGTGGCCGAGTGGTTGAAGGCACCGGTCTTGAAAACCGGCAGGCCCGCAAGGGTCTCGTGGGTTCGAATCCCACCCCATCCGCCAGTTATCTGTTTGCGCCTGTTCCTGCTTAGGCAGGATGCCATCCGCCTTCAAGGCGGAACCCGACTGCACAATCATGACGATGCGTCCCATGGCGTAAAGCACCCCTTTGTTTTCTGAAATGGCATCGCTATATTCCCTGCGGTTCCGCTCCCTCGACGGCCTGTATACCAAAGGGCTTTCGTGCGTAGGGCTGGTTAGGGTTAATCCCTTCCTTCCCACCGGGGCCGTTTTTTAAAATTCCCCCATAAACAAAGAGAGTCCGCGCTCTCCAGGAACAATCACCATGGCGAGATTCTCTTGCTGACCCTCAACCAGATCACCATGCGCCTCGGCGGGCATGTGGTGCTTGACTACGCCTCAGCCACCTTGCCGTCGAAAAGCCGCGTTGGTCTCATAGGTCGAAACGGCGCCGGAAAATCGACCCTTCTCAAGATCATCGCCGGCATCCACCACGCCGATGGCGGCACCGTCGACGCACCACGGGGAACCCGTATTGGTTATATCGCCCAGGACATGCCGGGCGGTGAGGCAACACCGTTCGAAACGGTGCTGGCAGCCGACACCGAACGCGCGCACCTGATGGTCGAAGCAGAAAGCACACAGGACGCCCACCGCATCGGCGAAATCCATGAACGCCTTGATGCCCTGGACGCCTATGCTGCCCCGGCACGCGCGTCGCGCATCCTGGCCGGCCTCGGCTTTGACGACGAGACGCAGCATCACCCACTCTCGTCCTTTTCCGGTGGCTGGCGCATGCGTGTCGCTTTGGCGTCCCTTCTGTTCTCCCGGCCCGATCTTTTGTTGCTGGATGAGCCATCAAACCATCTCGATCTTGAAGCCGTGATTTGGTTGGAATCGTTTCTCAAGACCTATCGCGGCACCGTGATCGTCGTTAGCCATGAACGCGATTTTCTAAACAATGTGACGGACCACATCCTCCATCTTGAGGGCGGCAAGACGACGCTTTATTCCGGCTCTTACGACGCGTTTGAACGCCAACGATGCGAACGCCAGGCCCAGGCCGATGCCATGCGTGTGAAACAGGAAGCCAAGCGCCAAAAGGTGCAGGCCTATGTCGATCGCTGGCGTTACAAAGCGCATACAGCCCGCCAGGCCCAAAGTCGCCTGAAGGCGCTTGCGCGCATGGCGCCGGTCACTGCCGCCGCCGAAGATGCCTCCATCCTGCTCGACTTTCCAAGCCCGAACGGATTGCGCCCCCCACTCGTCACCCTTGAAGAGGCCTCGGTCGGCTATACCGCCGGCAAGCCTGTACTATCCAACCTCAATTTTCGGATCGATCCCGACGACCGCATCGCGCTGTTAGGCCGCAACGGAAATGGCAAGACAACCCTGGCGCGCCTGCTGTCCGGGTCCTTAAAGGCGATGTCCGGCACGATAACCACGAGCGCAAAGATGCATGTGGGCTATTTTGCCCAGCATCAGATTGAAGAACTGGAACCTGACGACAGCCCACTGCAACACATGGTGCGACTGCTGCCGGACGCGAAGCAAAGCTTCGTTCGCGCCCAGTTGGGCCGCTTTGGCTTTTCAGGCGATAAGGCGAATTTAAAAGTTCATAAGCTTTCCGGCGGCGAACGCGCCAGGCTTGCTCTCGCGCTGATCACCCGTGATGCGCCACATATGCTTATTCTGGACGAACCCACCAACCATCTCGACATCGATACACGCGAAGCGCTGGTCGAAGGACTGAACGCGTATGGCGGTGCCGTCATCATCATCAGTCATGATCGCCATCTGCTTGAACTGACCGCCGACCGGCTGATCCTGATCGACAATGGCGCCGCTCAGGAATTCGATGGCAGTCTGGATGACTATCGCGATTTCATACTCGGTCGTGGCAATCGAAATTCCGGGGTCGAAGAAGACAAGCCAGCGCCACGTGCCAACCGCAAGGAAGAACGTCGCCGTAGAGCCGAGCTTCGCGAGCGCACCCAAACGCTACGCAAAAAGATCGCCAAGGCCGAGCATGAAATAGCAGGTCTGGAAAAACAGATTGCCGAAATTGATCGCGCCCTGCTTGAACAAAGCGCCTATGAAGGTCCTCACAAAGGCATCCCCACAAACACGCTTGTCCAGATGCGCGCCAAAATTGACAAGCAACGCCTGACCACCGAGGCCAGCTGGCTAAAATCCAGTCAGGTCATGGATGAAATGACGAAAGCCGAAACGTCGAAGCAGAATCTGACAGCATAAAAAATTTTCTTAAAAAAAAGACCCCGCTTTTTAGGGCGAGGCCTTGAAGGAATGCCGAAATTTCGGCTGGGGGGGGGTGATTTCGGTGGAAACGAGGTTGGAATTGCCACCCGGCTTTCCGGTTTTTTTTATTATCTACCGGGTGACAATTTTTCCAGACGCTCCCGAATTCCTTGATGCCTATTCCTTGTTAATGAAGGCCGCGATTTCCTTGCCCAGGGTTTCGGATTGCTGGGACAGCTCGCTTGCAGCTTCCAGCACCTGTCCGGCGGATTGGCCGGCTTCGTCGGCGGCGGCAGCCACCTGCGAGATGGTGCCGGTCACTTCCTGGGTTCCGGTGGCGGCCTCCTGAACGTTGCGACTGATCTCAGAGGTCGCAGCGCCCTGTTCCTCGACGGCCGAGGCGATGCTTGCCGCAATCTCGTTGATCTCCTTGATGGTCGAACCGATGCCCTTGATGGCGCTGACGGCTTCCCCGGTGGCACCCTGAATGGCGCTGATCTGATTGCCGATTTCCTCGGTCGCCTTGGCCGTCTGATTGGCCAGATTCTTGACCTCGGAAGCCACAACCGCAAAGCCCCGACCGGCGTCGCCGGCGCGCGCCGCCTCGATGGTGGCGTTCAGGGCCAGCAGATTGGTCTGGCCGGCGATGTCGTTGATCAGGCTGACGACGTCGCCGATCTTCTGGGCCGCTTCGGCCAGGCCTTCGACGGTGACGTTCGTCTCTTCCGCCTGGGTGACGGCGTTCTGGGCCACTTCCGAGGATTTTGAGACCTGACGGCTGATTTCCGAGATCGAACTCGACAGCTCTTCGGCCGCCGCAGCGACCGTCTGGACGTTCGTCGTCGCTTCTTCGGCGGCGGCGGAAACCGAGGCGCTTTGCTCGCTGGTGCGTTTGGCAATCGACGACATCTCTTCGGCCGAGGCCTGCAATTCCGTCGAAGCCGACGCGACGGTTTGAACGACTCCCTTCACATGCCGTTCGAAATTGTTTGTCATGGTAACGATGTTCGTAATCACGCTCCAGGACAGCATGGGGCCGATATAGCCGCCATCTTTGTCCATGATGGCGGAAACCTTTAGATCCAGGGTCTCGTCGCCGATCTGGATGCGCGCCTGATGGGGCAGGTTCTTGGGATCGGCGAGCAGCTTGCGCTGATGGGTCGGGTTTTTGTGGAAGATGTCGATGCATTGACCAAGCAGGGCATCGGCCTTGACCGGCAGCAGATGTTCCAGGGTTTTCAGGGTATCGATGCTGGTCTGGTTGATGTAATTGATCTCGAGCGTCTTGGGATCGCACATCATGACGTTGATCGGCATGTTGTCGACCATCTGGGTCAGACGTGCCGCATCCGCGTCCAGTTTTACTTTCTCGGTAATGACGCTCCAGGACAGCATGGGGCCGATGTAGTCGCCGTCTTTGTCCATGATGGCCGTGACGAGAAGGTCCAGGGTCTCATCGCCGATCTGGATATGCGTCTGATGGGGCAGGTTTTTGGGATCGCCCAGCAGCTTGCGCTGATGCGATGGGTCTTTATGAAAAATATCAATGCATTGGCCAAGCAACTCGTCGGCCTTGACCGGCAGCAGATGTTCCAGGGTTTTGAGAGTGTCGATGCTGGTCTGGTTGATGTAGTTGATCTTTAAATCGACCGGATCGCAGGTCATGACGTTGATCGGCATGGTGTCGATCATCTGGCGGAAATTTGCAAGCTGCTGTGCGATATCTTCGTATCGTTGCTCGCTGTTTGTTACGGTCGCCGATTCTTGCTCATCTATCGGTGTTTCGATTTCCTCTACCGCCAATTCTTGCCTATTCGTCTTCATGGTTGCTGATCCTTCTCGATGCGATCCCTTGGATTCTGCAGTCATTACGGTCCGGCGGTGTTTCTTCCTGGCGTTGTTCCAGCAGCACAAAACACGTAATGGTTGAATGATGAGGTCACTATCTCGCGTTAATCCTTAATACGCCATTAATATGGCGTGTATTTTTACAAGAACACTATCGTATAAATTGCATAGAGACGTCCCGTGATCCGGGGCGGCCGGTTGCGGCGGCAAATTGTCTGCAAATACCGCCCTAGGACTTGACAGCATCGAGCCACGCGAACATGAAGGTCTGTCTCACATGAAGAAGGAAGAATGATGGAAGGAAAAGCCATGCTTGCGGGCAAGGTTGTGTTGGTGACCGGGGCCGGTGGCGGCATCGGTCGGGAGATTGCCCTGCTTATGGGGGCATCTGGCGCGCGCGTCGTTGTAAACGATATCGGGGCCAGTCTGTCCGGCGAAGGCAGCAGTCTTTCCCCTGCTGAGGACGTTGTGAAAACGATCTGTGCCGGTGGCGGCGAGGCGGTTGCCAATAGCGACAGTGTCGCGGAGGCGGCAGGTGCCGAACGGATGGTGCAAACCGCGATCGATGCCTTTGGGCGGATCGATTGCGTGGTCAACAACGCCGGGATTCTGAGAGACGGTATTTTTCACAAGATGACGGAAGCGGATTGGCGGGCGGTCATCGATGTCCATTTGAATGGGGCGTTTCTGGTGTCCCGCGCGGCGGCGCCTCATTTTCGCAAGCAGGAAGGCGGCAGCTACGTCCACATGACTTCGACCTCGGGTCTCATCGGTAATTTTGGCCAGGCGAATTATTCGGCCGCGAAATTGGGAATTGCCGCACTTTCAAAGTCGATTGCCCTTGATATGGCGCGCTACAACGTGCGTTCGAATTG